>CAZEFN010000017.1:0-14465 GCA_964511585.1 Candidatus Woesearchaeota archaeon | reverse complement strand
TAAAGTTACAAAAACAGGGATTAAATTTAAAATGCTCGTCGCTGATTGGCATGGTTGGGCGAATAATAAGATGGAGGGGGATTTAGAAAAAATACAAACTGTTGGAAAATATTTTATTGAAGTTTGGAAAGCATGTGGGATGGATTTGAAAAATGTTGAATTTGTCTGGGCATCTGATTTATTGAATAATCGCGAATATTGGAAAACAGTTATGCAAGTTGCAAGGAACACGACGATTAATCGTATTTTAAGATGCGGGCAAATAATGGGTAGAAAAGAAGGAGAAGTTCAGCAAGCGTCACAGATAATTTATCCTTGTATGCAAACAGCGGATATTTTTCATTTGGGTGCAAAGATAACACAGCTTGGAATGGACCAGAGAAAAGTTAATGTTCTTGCAAGAGAAATTGGGGAGAAAATTGGGTTTTGGAAACCTGTTGTGATTAGCCACCATATGTTGATGGGTTTAACACCCCTAAAATCAAATGCAGAAAGTATTGAAAAATCAATTGAACAAAAAATGTCAAAATCAAATCCAGCGTCGTCGATTTTTATGAATGATACTAAAAAAGAAGTTGAGGAAAAATTTAGGAAAGCATATTGTCCTGAGGGACAGATTAAAGATAATCCTATTTTAGAATATTGCAAATATATTGTTTTTGAAAAAGTAGATAAATTTGTTGTTGAAAGGGATGAAAAATTTGGAGGGGAAATTATTTTTAAAAATTATTCTGAATTAGAAAATGCTTTTAAGAAAAAAGAAATCCATCCCCTTGATTTGAAAAAAACAACTGCAAAATATATTAATGAATTTCTCGAACCAGTTAGAGGATATTTTAGGAAAAATAAAAATGCCCAGCATCTTTTGAAAAAAGTTGAGGGTTTTAAAATCACTCGTTAATCACCGCGTCTTGAATTCAACAACATCCAAATCTTTTAATTTATGTTTGAGTCCGACTTTTTGTCCTGCGAATTTTGAAGAAGGTCCCCAGATTTTTGTTTCTTTTACATTTTGAGAAAACCCATGCAGAATTTTTTCAGCGACGTCAAAAACAGACGAATCTGGTTTCATTATTATTGGTTTTTGGGACTTATTTTTTCCTGATTCTTTTGTGAAAACACGGATTTTGTCAAATGATTGAAATATTTTTTCTTTTAATTCATTTAAATCTTCCATAAAAACAAAATTATGTTTCTTGCTTTGAAGTGTTGCTGCAATTTTTCTTTTTTCCAAATTATTTTTGTTGTTAAATATTATTATCTTTTTGCCTTTTGCCTTTTGGATTTTTTCAAGAATTTCTTTTATTTCTTCGATAGAATTTATTAAAATTAAAATTGTGTCTGCTGTGTTTGTTAGTCCTTTGTCATAATATTCAGAACCAATTGCAGGATTTTCAATTATCTGGGTTTGTGTTGAAGCGTAATTCATCATCCCAATAATTGGCTGGGTTGTTGTTAGTTTTACTTCAGAGATTTTTGGTTCTGCGTTGGTTAGAATTTTTAAGAGAGTTGATTTTCCTGAATTTGTTTTGCCGACGATAACTGCCTGCATGTCTGCTTTCTTGATTCCTTTTTGTATTGAGCCTATTTTTTTTGATTCTTTTTCTTTGGTATATTTTAATTTTTTTAATCTAGTTCTTAGTTGTTTCAGCAAGTTTTCAGAGCCCTTGTGCTTGGGTGCGAGAGTAATCATCTTTTTCAGGCACCGAATTTTTTGTTCTGTTGTTTGAGATCTAAGATATTCAACTTCTGCTCTTTCATAATAGGGGGAAGCGTTTATTGGCATAAACTTATAATTATTCAAGTTTTAATAAAATTATGGATAAACAAATTTATAGTAAGATAACCCAAAAAAAAGAATTTTCACGACTTCCAAAGAAAGATGTTGAGAATGTTTTTGCTAAGTTTGATAATGAGAATTTTCTTGATGAAGAGAAAATTAAATTGACAAGGGAATTATTAATGAAGGTTTATTCTGTTTTTGCGAGCAAGAAAATTTTGAACTTAAAAAACAGAGATGTTGAATGGTTGCTTAAAAGACATTCTTCTACGAGAGAAAGATTTGATTTTTATCCTGAACTTTATAAAAAATTATTTAATAAAATTAAAACAAAAATAACTATTATCGATCTGGGTGCCGGGATTAATGGATTAAGTTATAAATTTTTCCCTGAAAATTTAAAATTTGATTATGTGGGTATTGAAGCAATGGGGCAACTTGTTGATTTAATGAATTTTTATTTTGAAAAAAACAAAATTAAAGGAGGGGTTTTTCATCAAAGTTTGTTTGAACTTGGAAAAACATCTGATTTAATCAAAAAACAGCGAGGGGAAAAAATTGTTTTTTTGTTTAAAATATTGGATTCCCTTGAGAGGGTTGAAAGAAATTATTCTAAAAAATTATTAAAAAATATTGTTCCTTTTGCTGACAAGGTTGTTGTAAGTTTTGCAACCAGAAGTCTGATTTCCAAAAAGAAATTCCGGGCAAATAAAAAATGGCTTGTTGAATTTATTAATGAGAATTTTAAAATTCTTGATGATTTTGAATTAGGCAGCGAAAGATATCTTGTTTTTCAAAAATAACAAAATTTATAAGAGTGTTTTTATTATTATAGTAAAGGTGAATTATGGCTGTTCAAAATCAAACTCAACCAGTTCAACAGAATCAACTTCCGGCAAAACCTGTTCAGAAAGTTCAAACTCCGCAGGTTCCGCAAGTCCCACAAACACCCCCGGTCCAACAACCTGCTAGTCCAAATAATATCCCCCAACCTATGGATCCAAATGCAGTTCCACAACCAAAACAAAGTATTTTTAAGAAATGGTGGTTTTGGGTTTTAATAGGCATTGTGTTTGTTTTTGGCGTTGTTTTACTGGCTTTATTTATGTTTTTATGATATCGTTAGTTTTATATATCGAATTAATTTTTTGATTTATGGATTTTAAAAAAAGAATTTTATCTAATGGAATGACAATTATTTTTGAAAAAAGGAATCTTCCTGTTGTGAGTGTATCTTTTGCTGTTCGCAACGGAGGAATTAATGAAAATATTTCTGAAAAAGGCATTTCTCATTTTATTGAGCATTTGCTTTACAAAGGAACACCGACGAGAAATTCACGGAAAATTGGCGAGGAAATAGAAAGACGCGGGGGGCAAATTAACGGATTTACAGACGAGGAAATTACTGCTTACTGGTGCAAAATGCCTTCAAAACATTTGAATGTTGCTCTTGAAGTTTTGGGTGATATGATTAAAAATCCAAAATTTGATGAAAAGGAAATTGAAAAAGAAAGACAGGTTATTTTTGAAGAAATAAAAATGAGAAAAGATACTCCGCAAATTTATGTTTTTGATGAAATACAGAAAACACTTTACAGTGGTGCAATGGATATCTCTTTAATTGGAAATTTTAAAACAATGAATTTAATTGACAGGAAAAAAATTCTTGAAAAATTCAAAAAAGTTTATACTCCGAATAATTTAATTTTGTGTGTTATTGGCGACGCTGATTTTAATGAACTTGTAAAATTTGCTGAAAAAACATTTGGAAATGAAAAAGGAAAAATTCCCGAGCAAAAATTTAATCTTAAAAATGAAACTAAAATTGAAAAACGTCGCGGGATTGATCAGGCAAATCTTATTTTTGCATATCATGTTCCTTTTGGCGACGATAAAAAAACTTATGCTGCGTCTGTTTTAAATGCCTTGATTGCTGATGGTTTTTCTTCAAGATTGTTTAATGAGATTCGTGAAAAAAGAAATCTTGCTTATGCGGTCAAAGGAGGTTGTGAGATTAACAAAAGATTTGGTTATAATTTTATTTATGTAGGAACAACAAAAGATAATATTGAAAAAGTTAGAGGATTAATATTGAAGGAGTTTAAGAAAGTTGCAAAAAATTTGAAAGAAAGGGAATTAAGAGATGTTAAAAATCAAATGATTGGGCAATATGAAATTGGAATGGAGGATTCTCAATCACAAATGTTGAATTTACTTTCTTATGAGATTATAAGTGATGCTGAAAATTTTTATAAATATAAGGATGAAATTCAAAAAGTTAAAATAGAAGATGTGAAAAAAATTGCGAAATCTGCTTCAGAAAAATTTAGTTTTCTTGCGTTGGTTCCTGAAGATTAGTTTTTTAAATTAGATTTCTTCCTTATTTTTATGTTCATAATAAAAATTCCTTTTAATAATTCGGAAAGAACAAAAGGTTGCGAAAAAGCACCGAATGAAATTTTGAATGAGTTAAAAAATATTCATAGTAATGAACAAGGAAAAATCATCGACGAGCAGTTATTAGATTTAGAAGAAATTCACGTTGATAATTCTAATATTGAAAAAAGCAATGAATTAATTTATAAAAACGCTTTTGAAATTTTTGGAGAAAAACCAAGGGCAATCTTCCTTGGTGGGGGTCACTCAATTAGTTACTCTACTGGAAGGGCTTTTTTTGATTACTGCGAGAGTAAAAAGAACCAAGGTTCTTCTTACGACATCTCCTTTAAAAATGGGTCAGGCCTGAGAGGAAAAGAACCTTGTTTAATTATTTTTGATGCTCATGCTGATTGTGAGGATTTAACAGAAAATTTGGGCAATAGGATTTGGTTAAGAAAATTAATTGAAGATGGATTTCCAGCTGAAAATATTTTGTTAGTCGGAGTAAGAAATATGCAGAAAGACGAAATTCAATTTTTAAAAGGGAAAAGAATCCGCATGATTTCAATGAATGCTTTGCTTGAAAATTTTAATGATTGTTGCGAGATTATTATGGAATTTGCGAGTGGCAAGGAACTTTATGTTTCAATTGATATTAATTTCATTGATCCTGCTTTTGCACCTGGAACAGATTATCCAGAAACAGGGGGTTTGTCGTCGAGAGAATTTATTTATCTGATTTCAAGAATAAACAAAATGAAAAATCTTCGTGCTGTGGATATTGTTGAAATTAATCCAGACAAAGATGAAAAAAATTTGACAATTAAATTAGCAGCAAAAGTTCTTGCAGAACTTTTGTAGTCGCCCGCCGTAGCGACGTCGAACGAGAGCGAAGATTTTGAGTGAGTTGATATGAAACGATGTTTTATTTCAGTAGACATTCCTGAAAACATCAGACAAGAAATTCAGAAAATCCAAAACCAACTTCCTGAATTTAACGGCAAAAAAACAGAACAAGAAAATTTGCATTTAACTCTGAAATTTTTAGGGGAAATTAGCGAAGATAAACTTAATGAAGTAAAAAATAAATTAAAGAATATTAAATTTAAAAAATTTGAAACAGAAATTAATTCTCTTGGAGTTTTTTCGGAAAATTTTATCAGAATTGTTTGGTTGCATCTGACAAACTGCGAAAAATTGCAGAAGGATATTGATGAGGTATTAAATGATTTATTCCCAAAAGAAAAAAGATTTATGAGTCATTTGACAATTGCAAGAGTTAAAAATATAAGAGATAAAAATAATTTTTTAGGGGAGTTAAAGAGAATTGAAATTCCTAAAATTAGATTTGAAGTTGGTAAGTTTAAATTAAAAAAATCTGTTCTTTATCCTGAGGGGTCTGGGTATAAAACAATAGAAGAATACAGATTAATTTGAAAAATATAAAATAAAAAGTTTTTTTGGTTTTATATAATCTTTGCATTAGAAAATATATTTTTGAGAAGAAGAATTTTTTTAAAGAAAAAATAACAAAAGTTATTTTGATGGATTTATTAAAAAGGAAATATTTACATTCTCTTCTTGAAGATTGCGATGAAATTTATGGAAGAAGAGGATTAGCAGGATTTGTAGAATGGGCAGAAAAATATCCAAAAAATTTGAAAGAGTCAGGGTATATCAAACGCGTTGCAGAATATTTAGTAGAAATCAATTCACAGGGGGCAAATAGCAGAACTTTTGGCGTTCCCATAGAACAAGTTCTTAAAAATGTTCCATTTGAAATTAATAATTTTCTTCAAGAAGCATAAAAATTTCTGCTTTTTTCCCGATTATTTTTTTTAATTCGTCTTGCGGTGCTGAAAAAATATTCTGAAGTGTTGAAAATTTTTCCAAAAGTTTTTTTGCATTTTTAGGACCAATTCCAGAAAAACTTTCAAGAATAAACTGAATTTGCTCTTTTTTGTTCAGGGTTTTTTTATTTGCATTTAATTTTATTTCCTTTGTTTTCTTTTTTGAAAGAACAGAGATAAATTTTGCAGTGTCTTCTTCATTTTTTGTAAATATCAAAGGTATTTTATATTTCATTATAATTGAGAGCAAAAATCCTCGAAGAGCATTTGGGTTTATTGGATTATTTTCAGGATAAATCTCTTCTTGTTCAATTCCTTCAATAATTAAAAGTTTGTTTTCGTATTGCTGAAGTTCTTCAATTTGCCGAAGCAATCTTTGATTTATCATTGAATTTCTAAAATCTGAAATTGTTTTTCTTTCAATTACACTGTCTTTCACAATATAATCGCCGATTTTCAATTCCTGAAATTCAATTTCAAATCCGAGTTTAACAAGTTGTGCAGGGACGAGTGATTGTTTTTCGCGATAGTCAATTAAAATTTTTTGTTTGGGAGTTTCTTTGGTTTTCTTTTTTCTCGTCGTGAAAATGTCATTAAAAAGAGGAGTCATTTTAGTTTTTTTTGCGTTTCCCATTTAGTTCCATTCTCTAAATCATATTTTATAGAATCAATTGCTTTGTGCATTCTTTTTTCACGACTTCGTGAAGCATAGTAAAAAGTTTCATCGCGTGTGCCTTTTGTTATCAAAATTGTCAGTTTTCCTTTCATTAATCTTGCTGTTCGTCCTGCTCTCTGGATTGCACGAATTGCCGACGGGATTGGCTCGTAAAATATTACAGAATTAACTTCTGGAATATCAAGTCCTTCTTCTGCAATGCAGGTTGCAACAAGAATATTTATTATTCCTTCTGAGAATTCTTCTATTATTATTTTTTGTTCTTTTTGATTTAATCCTGTTCCGTTTTTCTTTGCCTGCCCGACAAAAATTTTTGCATTTATCTCTTCAATTTTGTTAAGATTTTTTGCGATTATTGTCGCGCTTTCACGAAATTGTGTAAATACAATTATTTTTGAATCTTTTACTTTATCTTTTTTAATTTCCTCCTCGATGATTTCAATTAATTTCCCTAATTTTGGATGCTCTTGATTTTTTGCAAGAAGCTCGTTGGATTGCATGAATACGAAATTAAATTCTGGATTTGCGACGAGTTTTATGACACCCTTGCTTTTTTTCTTTGCTGCCTCTTCAAATAATTTTTTTAGATAAGTATTGAAACTTTGAAGTGTCTGAGTTTCAAGAAGTTCAAGGGCGTGTTGAATTTTTATTGCTTGTGCGCATGCACTGACACCGAGCATGTAATTAAAATTTTTATTCCCTCGTCC
This sequence comes from Candidatus Woesearchaeota archaeon, assembly GCA_964511585.1. Taxonomy (GTDB): domain Archaea; phylum Nanobdellota; class Nanobdellia; order Pacearchaeales; family GW2011-AR1; genus ARS1301. The sequence goes on along the minus strand of CAZEFN010000017.1, from coordinate 7,073 downwards.
AAGACTTTTCATCATCTCGTTTTGAAGTTGTATTAGTTTTATTTTTGATGCAGAACCAAATAAAACTTTTCTGCTTCTTAATTCTTCAACATATCTGTTAAATAATTTCAATAAAATATGTTTCATTTCTTCAAATTCAGGGGGAAAATCAACTAAAATTTTTTCAAATTCAAGTTCTTGCAAATATTTTTTTACATCTTCGCTGTCGCGTGTTCTGAGTTCGACTTTTTCAATTGAAAGATTTTTACAGATTTCTTTTATTTTTGTTGCGTCGCTTCCAGGTGATGCTGTGAGCCCGACGATTCGCTGGTTTTGTGCTTGTTCTTTGTATTTTTTTGCGACAAAATTATAATCGTAATTTTTCATACAACGATGTGCTTCGTCTTCAATCAGAAGGCTGACATCTGACAAATCATATAATTTTTTTCTTAAATCATTTGCAACGCATTGCGGAGTTGATAAAATTATGTCTGCTGTTTGCCAGATTTTCTTTCTGGATTTTGCATTTACCGCGCCAGTAAATAATTGAATATCCCCGAACAATTCAGGAAGATATTTTTTAAATGATTTAAGGTGCTGTTCTGCGAGAGGTTTTGTCGGAGCAAGCAAGACAATTTTTTCTGTTGGGAATTTTTTTAAACGTTCTATTGCGAGCATGATTGCTATGAGTGTTTTTCCAATTCCTGTGGGAAGCACAACTAAACAATTATATTCTGTACAGGTGTTGAAAATTTTTTCCTGATATTCTCTTGGGGTAATTCCATTTAGAAATTCCATTTAAGCCATTGTTGCAATTATTGTTGCAGCGAGTATGATTATTACAGAGATAGACCAGACAGTTCTATTTACAAAAAATATTTTTGTTCCGTCGAGGTCAGAGAAAGGAATTATATTATAAAACATAAAATAAATATTTAATTTTGCAAATTCAGGATATCCGAGTTTTATTGCAATCAGTGCGGCAATTAAATTTGCAGCCAAACCCCATGTCGCAATAACTCCTGTCTGCCATTCTGTAACTTCTGAAAATCCATAATCTGTTTTATCATGTCTTCTTGCTGCCTTGTAAACTGGTTTTTTCACATCAAAGGTTAAACAGGCCATCCAGTTTACTAATCCAAATGTCAGAGCTGTTGTTATTATTGGTAAAATAATCCCTATTGGAAAAGGACGATGAAAATGATCATGAGCACGGAACCAGTATTTTTTGAGTTCCCATAATTTTACTTTTATTTCTGTGTCATAATAATAAGCAGATAATTTTTTCCCAAAAAAGTTTATCAGGATAATTAAAAATATAATGAGAAAAGTATAAAGAAAAATTTGTGTTGTTTCTATTAAACTAATTACAAGAGCAATAACCAATGTTGCTGCGAGAATACTTGCTATTTCACTTCCTTTTATTTTTATGTGCTTTAACATCTTTTTTAATGTTAAAATTTTTTATAAATCTTCTGCTGAAATATATTGTTTAAAATATGCATTAAACAAAGGAAAACTATTTAAATATGTTCTATTATTTTTGTAGATGAGAATAAAAAGAATTACAGAAACAATTGGAACAAAAGTTTATACTGATGCTGGTGATTTTTTTGGAGAAGTTGAAGAAGCAAATTTGCAGGAGAACAAGGTTTTGGGATGGAGGATAAAAGTTGGTGGAAAAATTATGTCTTTGATTGGTGGAGCACGAGGAGTAATTATTCCACATCAGTTTGTTCGGGCGATTAGTGATGTTTTAATAATAAACCGGGCAGCACTCCCAAGCCAGTCAGAAATAGAAGCAGAAGATTTGTCTAATGAGATTCTTTAGAAACCTTTAAATAATTCTTTTTTTATTATAAGTTATTATGGCAGAAACTAAAATTAAAATTTTAATATCCACCAATTTCTTTGGTGAAAGGAGATAACGAAATTGGCAGAGACAACTATTTTGCAACATTGGCTTTTTACTAATTTTGCATTTCCATTTTTGCTGATATTTTTTATTGTGTTTGCAATTCTTGAAAAAACAAAAATTTTTGGCGAGGATAAAAAACAACTTAATGCGTTGTTAGCTTTTGTCGTCGGGCTTGTATTTGTCGGGGCTGTTTTTCCAAAATTAATGGTCAGCAAAATGATTTTATTTTTAACAGTTGCAATTGTTATTGCATTTATTGGTTTATTATTATGGGGATTTATTATTGGTGGCGACGCAAAAATTGAAAGTAAAAATGTTAAAATAGGTTTTGGGATTTTGCTTGGGTTATTATTAATTGGGGCAGTGTTATGGGCTGGAGGTTTGGGAGACACTGTGTATAATTTTTTTACAAGTGATTCTTCTTTTGTAAGTTCATTTTGGGCTAATTTGATTTTTATAATTGTTATTGCTATTGCACTTGCTATTGCTTTGAAAGCAGGAAAGAGTAGTTAAAATTCTAAGAAATATTTATAAAGATTATTTACGAGTTAATTTATGTTAGAAGAGGTTTTGTATATGTATTCATCTGGTTATTATGGCGGGGTTATCGGCGATATGTTTTTTCAATGGGAGCAAGCAGGATTTTTTGCATATATTCTTCCATTTCTTTTAATATTTGCTGTTGTGTTTGGGGTTATTGATAAAATTCAAGTTTTTGGTAAAGATAAAAGAGGAGTTAATGCAATTATTGCTGTTGTCGTCGGCTTGATTGCAGTAAATACAGAATTTGTTCCAAGATTTTTTTTAGAAATTTTTCCTCAATTAGGGGTTGGTTTGGCGATTATGCTTGTTGCTGTTATCTTATTTGAATTTTTTGTTATAAAAGAGGATAATAAAAAAAGAGGGGCAAAATATATTTATTTTGGAATTGGAACAGTTATTTTTTTATTTATTATTTCTAATCTTGCTGACGAGTTTGGATTTGGATATTATATGTGGAATGAATCTTGGGCTTTATTAATAGGTGCTGTTTTGATTGTTACTATTATTGCAATTGTTGTAGGGAAAGGGGATGATAGTGGGGGGACTAGGATTAATTGATAGATTACTCCTCAATTTCTATTCTTATATCTGATTTTAATGGTTTACCCAAATAAGCTGCTAATTCATCTATATTTTTTCCAATTTCTTTTGAATAGACCTTAGCTAATCTATTTTTATAATCTTTTTCTTCTTTGTTTCCTTTTACTATCCCGTCAATGGAGATCTTTCCAGCCCTATATTTTATTTCAATCCATTCAAGCATATATTTCTAAGATATTAAATTATTTAAGTTTTTCTATTTTGTAATCACTATATAATTAATTGTAAAATTGGTGAATAAATGGTTATTCTTTAACAACTTTCTTTTTTGTTGTTTGAGGAGTTGATTGTTTTTTCATAACTTTTCCAAAACTATCCTGCATCATTGACATTTCATTTTTTATGCTTTGCAAATTGTTTCCATATTCGCCGATTTTTTCAAGAATTGCTCCTTGTAATTTGTCAATTGTTGATTCAATTCTTTTCAAACGTTCGTCGATATTTTCTGTTTTTGCCTGATTTAAATTCTTGAATTCTGTCATAATCTCAACTTGTTTTTGAATCTCTTTTATTTTTTCAAAGAAAACATGTTCTGCAATTTCCATTATGGTATCTGTATCAGTTCCCTGTGAGTAAGTTTCATAATTTTCTTGAGGAGAATATGCCTGCTCTGGCTGGTAATCTGCCTGTGGTTGTTGTGATTCATAACTTCCTTCATATTCTTCTTGTGGTTGAGGAGCGTATAAATTTTCGTCCTGAAATGTTTCTTGCGAATTTTCCTGTTCATTTGCAACAGCACTTTTTATTTTTGATTGGTTGATAGCATCATTAATTTGTCCGGGTGTAATCCCTTTTTCTCTCAGAGTACTTACTATTTCTTCTTCATTTTTTCCCTGATTTTTCATTTGCATAATTTCATCCAGTATACTCATTTTGTTTGAAATTTTTCAATTCCTCCCTTGTTACAAATTCCATTGGCTGAAACATTTTTGCCTGTTTTTTTAGAATTTCTAAATCATCTTTTTTCGCAAACTTTGAAAATTCCTTTGATGCTGTTTCCAAAAATGAAATAAGTCGTTCCATGTTTTGTTTTATTTTTTCAATTTCTTTTTTCAATTCAATTATTTTTTCACTTTGTTCCTCTTTTATTTCAACAAGGTTCTCACCTATTAAAAGAAGCCGGTCTTTTAGAATTTTTTGTTTTTCTTCGAGGTCTTTTATTTTGGGGTTTATCTCATTAGAGTATTGTTGAGAATAATCTGCCTCTTCTTCAGCCATAAAATTTTAAGTCAAAAGGGTTTAAAATTGTTATTGTTTTATTCTGTATTGCACACAAAAATTATTAAACTTCCTGAACTTTTTTATTTAAATAAATTAAAGTAAATTTAAAGAATTTCCATTTACCAAAAGGAGGTTAGGATTAATTTAACAAATGCAATTTGAAAAAGGTGAGAGATTATATTCTACGCATGTTCAGCGAGAGAGTGGCGAGGATGTTTTGTATGTGAATTATCTTGGTGCTCTGTATGTTCCCTCGCTTGAGAGTTCTGGGGAAATTATGGAACGAACAATTGAATCACTAATTGAAAATCCAAATGTATCGCGGATTGTTTTTGTTCAGCAAAAAAATTATAATTATGATTTTGAAGAGGTTTCCCTGCTTTTGGAAATTGCGCAAATTTATGTTCATTTGATGAAACAGGAAAAAATTTTGTCGCATGAAAAATTAATTACAAATTGCGGGCAATTTTTTAACGAGAGATATAATGATATTTTTTCTTTTTTGCTTTTGCTTAAACAGGATCCTGTTGCTTCTTATGCTGAAATAAAAAAACAGGTTATTGAAGCAAAAATTCTTCTTGAAAAAGTAGAAACAAATTGTAAGGCAGACCAAGTAAATTATGTCTCTTTGCTTGAAAAAATTTTTAAGTTATTAGATGGAACAAAAATTATTCAAAAAATTTTGCCTTTTCTCGACGGATATAAAAGAAAAGACAGAAGCATTTATGAAAAATTATTCAATCCAGATGTTATTCCTAATTTTACTTTTACGCGACTTGTTTCTGATTTGCCCAAGGAAGCAGAGATTATAGACCAATATAAAATCAAGGGAGAAGAATATGACGAAGCACTGGTAACTATTATGAAAAGAAAAAATGAGGCGAAGTTTATTTATCATATTGTTCCTCCTGAAAATTCTCTGAGTGAAGATAATAATTATTTGCTTAATATGGCGAAGGGTGTTTTGATTGAACATCAGCCAAAAGCAGAAGAATATACTGATACAGAGAGGACGCGACAGGTTTTTTTTAATATTGCAAAAGATTTATTGCGGGACCTTGCACAGAATAAAGGATTTAATTTAAGTTATAATGAACTGAACAAACTTGCAACGATCCTCGTCAGGCATACTGTTGGTTTTGGCATTGTTGAGGTTTTGTTGCATGACAAAAATTTGCAGGATATCTCGCTTAATGCACCGATTTCAATGACGCCGATTTTTCTAAGGCATCAGGAATATGGAGAATGTTATACAAATATTCTCCCGAGTTATGAAGATGCAAGTTCATGGGCTGCGAAATTCAGGATGATTTCCGGGCGTCCTCTTGATGAAGCAAATCCTATTTTGGATACGCAACTTAGTATAGGAAATATTAATTCAAGAATTGCAATTATTCAGCAACCACTTTCACCTCATGGACTGGCTTATTCTATCCGACGGCACAGGGAATCTCCGTGGACACTCCCGTTGTTTATTAAAAATAAAATGCTGAATGATTTTACTGCTGGCTTGTTGAGTTTTATGATTGACGGAGCAAGAACAATGATGGTTGCAGGGACCAGAAGTTCTGGAAAAACATCTTTGCTCGGCAGTTTGCTTTTAGAGATTATTCCAAAACATAGGATTATTGTTTTAGAGGACACTTTGGAGTTGCCTGTTGATGCAATGAGAAAATTAAATTATGATATTCTAAGAATGAAAGTTCGTTCTGCTTTGTTAAAGAGCACAACAGAAGTTGGAGCTGCTGAAGGAATAAGGGCTTCATTGCGTTTAGGAGATAGTTCTCTTATCGTCGGTGAAATTCGAAGCCAGGAAGCAAAGGCACTTTATGAAGCAATGCGTGTTGGTGCGTTGGCGAATGTTGTTGCAGGAACAATTCATGGCGCGTCGCCTTATGCTGTTTTTGACAGAGTTGTTAATGATTTGAATGTTCCGACGACGAGCTTCAAGGCAACTGACTTGATTCTGGTTTGCAATCCAATTAAATCACCTGACGGAATGCATTCATGGAAAAGGGTTTTACAACTTGCAGAAGTCAGAAAGCATTGGATTAAAGATCCTTTAGAAGAAAGAGGTTTTGTGGATTTGCTGAAATATAATGTTGATAAAGATGAACTTGAACCAACAGATGATCTGATTAATGGCGACAGCGAGACAATAAAATCAATTGCATCAAATGTCAAGGGCTGGGCTGGAAACTGGGATGCTGTTTATGATAATATTTTGCTTAGGGCAAAAATAAAAAAAGAAATTGTTGAAGTCGCGAAAAAAACTGAAAATGAAAAATTATTAGAGGCCAAATTTAATACTTTGTCTAATCATATGTTTCACAAAATTTCCGACGATATTAATCAAGAAATTGGCTTGCCGATGAGCGAGAGAGTTTTTCCTGCATGGCAAAAGTGGCTGAACGAAGAGATTAAAGGGAAGAGGATTTAGAATGAAAAAAGAAAAAATATTTAGGGGGCTCTTTTCAGATTTTTTATTTATTGTTTTTGAAGGGATTCTTGCTGCACTTGGGGGTTTTTAATTTCTAAACATTATTTTGTTGCAGGAACACTTTCTTTTTTGTCTTTTTTTATTGTTGGGTTTATAATTTCAAATAGAAAACAAAACAAAATTCTTTTTGGAACTTCTGAAACCCCTGGGTCTGCTTCGAATTTTCCTGAAGGAACAATTTATATGAGACACAAAAAATAAAACTCCAAACATTTATTAATTATTTTTTATTCTTTTTATTGGAAAAAAGATGGTGTCAAATAAAAAACCAAGTGTTGATGATATTTTGAGAAAGCATTCTGCGAGAATTGA
>CAZEFN010000016.1:0-13219 GCA_964511585.1 Candidatus Woesearchaeota archaeon | reverse complement strand
AGAATTTTTTTTGAAAATCCTTTTTTCTTGAGGGAGAATAAAAGTTCAGATTTTTGCATTTTATAATTTCAAACTTATAATTTTACTCACACCGTCGTGCATACTAACACCATATAAACTCGTGGCGTTTGTAATGATTTCATCGTTGTGGGTGATTACAATGTATTGTCCTTTTTGCATGTATTTTTTCAAAAGTCCTGCAAGACGTTCTGAATTTTTTTTGTCAAGTGCAGCGTCGATTTCATCAAGAATATAAAAATAATAAGGATTTAATTCCTGAATTGCAAAAATCAGCGAGAGTGCGACGAGGGTTTGCTCGCCTCCTGAAAGTGATTTGACGTCGAAATATTTCCCGTGTCCGGTTTTGACAATAATTCCGACTCCGCCTTCAAATGGCTCTTTACGATTTTCAAGTTCAAGTGAAACAGTTCCTTTTGTACTGAGCTGCATGAAATTACGAGAAAAGATTTCATTGAGTTCATTCAGTGTTTTCAAAAAAGTTTTTTTCTTTTTGATATCTATTTCATTAATTATTTTCATTATCCCTTGTTTTTCTTTTGATATTATTTCTACTTTTTCTTTTATTATATCATATTCTTTTTTTACAGAATCATAAACTTCTAAAGAACGAAGATTAACACTTCCGATTCTTGAAAGAATCTCCTGAATTTTTGTTAATTTTTCTACAAGTGTGTCGCGGTTTGATTTTATTATTTCCACGTCGCTGAAAGTGAGCATTTCTGTTTCGAGGTTACTAACTTCTGCACCAACTCTTGCTTTGCTTATCTTAAATTCATTTATCGCCTGTTCCAAATTATAAACAATATTCTGCTGGTTTGCTTTTTCTTTTTCTCTCTCGCGGATTTGCACGTGAATAAAATCTCTTTCTGAAATTAATTTCCTAAATTTTTCTCCGAGGGCTTCTTCTTGTTTTTTCTTTTTCTCAAGAACATTCTCGTTTTCTTCAATATCTTTTTTCAATATTGAGAACTCATCTTTCACATCTTCTTCTTCACGACATAATTGCTTAAATGAAATTTTAAGCCGTTCAAGTTCTCTTTGCTTGAAAGAAATTTCTGAATTAATCGTCTCTTCTGAAAGCAAAGAAATCTCCTGAACTTCGATTCTAGCTGTTTCATATTTTTGCTCAATGTTTAAATTTTCTTCAAAATTTTTTTCAAGGTTCTTTTTTCTTTTCTCAAATTCTAAGACCTCCTTTTTTGTTTTATCTATCTTTTCCTGAAGATTTTTTATCTGTTCTTTTTTCCCATTTATACTTGCTAATTTTATTATATCTGACTCGCGTTTTGAAATTTCAGAAGACATCTGCTCTATATCCTGCTGAAGAATCTCTCTCTTATCATATATTGAATTCAATTCTTTATCTGCATTTTCAATTTCTCTTTGCAATTTTTCAATTTTGGGGTTTGTTTCTCTTGTAATTAAATCCAAATGTTCGTCTGTTATTTTGCTTTTACAGACAGGACAAATATCTATTTTGTAAATTTTCTCGAGCAATTTTTTTTGATTTTCTATATCATGTTCGTCGGTGTGTGTGGTTTTTTCAAGTTCTATTTCTCGTTTATTAAGAATTTGCAAGGCCTCTTTTTTTTCAGAGAGTATTTTTTTTAATTCTTCAAGTTTAAGAGAATTTGATTTAGTATCAAAAAGTTCAAGTGAAAGTGATTTAATTTCCTGGAAAAGAAAATCAGATTCAGTTGTAAAATTTGAAAGAAAATTTTTCTTATCGTCAAGCCGTTCTCTTACTGCGCGAAGTTCTGATTTAATCATGTAAAATTTTTTTCTCTGCTCCTCGAGTTTTTCAAGTTCTTGTTTTTTTGATGAGATATCCTTTGATTTTTTTGAAGCAGAAGGCGTTTCTTTTTGAAGATTTTTTATTTCAAGTTCATGCTCGCGTATTGATTCATTAAAAGATATTTTCTGACGGGAGATTTCTGCTATTTTTTTTTCTTCATTGTTATAACTGACTTCTAAGCCAGCGAGAAGAGCACGAATATCTGCAATTTCCCGATTCAATTTTTCCTGTTCAAAACCTGTTGATTTTTGAATTGTCAAATTTATATTTTCTATTCTTGATTCAAAACTCTTTATTGCAGAAGATAAATCAGAGATTATTTTTTTTGTTTTTTCTATCTCTTTCAAACGGGAAGAAATTTCAGAATTTATTTTTTCGAGTTCTTTTTGCTTTTTTGTCAGGTCAGAATAAATTATGCTTGCCTTGAATTTTTTGGAATCATTTTCTAATTTTTTAAATCGTAATGCCTGTTGTCGCTCTTTTTCTAAATTGTTCAAATAAGCAGTTCTTTCTCGCAAAATTGCTGAAATCTCTTTTAATTTCTCATCTGTTTTTTGAAGTTCTCTCAGAGATTTTTCTTTTCGTGATTCATAAATTGAAATTCCAGAAACTTCCTCGATGATTTTGCGTCTTTCTTCTGGTTGCATTCTCACGAGATTTTGAATTTCGCCCTGGAGAATTATATTGTATCCATTCGGGTCAATTCCTGCCTGAGCCAAAAGTCCGAGGACATCTTGTCTTGTTCTTGTTTCATTATTTATCTTGTAAATGCTTTGTCCGTTTTTTCTGACTATTCTTTTAATTGAGATTTCTTTCTCGTCTATGGAAAAAATTTTTTCTGAATTATCGAAGACGATTTCCACACTTGCTTCTTTTGCAGGTGACGCGACTTTGCTTCCCAAGAAAATTAAATTGCTGGCTTTTGCAGCGCGCATTGATTTTACACTTAAACGCCCGAGGACAAAACACAGTGCATCAGAAATATTTGACTTTCCAGAACCATTAGGGCCTAAAATAACATTTATTCCCTGTGTAAATGGTAATTCTGTTTTTCTTGGAAAACTTTTGAAACCATACATCACCAATTTTTTTATGTAAGCCATTGATAGAAATATAAAGAGAGATTTTTAAAAGTTTAGAAGTAATTTCAAACCAACTTCCTCTGTCCCAAATTTTCTTTTGCTTTTTTCCAGGTTATCCATGTTTTTCTGAAGATTCCATCTTTGGAATATTTTTCAGCATATTTTTGAAGAAACCTTTGGGTTGCTGGATCTGAGGTGTAACCAGAACCAATTTCATTCCCGTATTTTTTTCTTAGTCTATCCATTTCTTTTTCTCTTTGACTTTTTGCAAGAATTGATGCTGCTGAAACAGCGACGTGATTTCTGTCTGCCTTGTGTTCGCATGAAATTTCCAGATTAGAGATTTCTTTTATTTTTGGAATCAAATAGTCCTTCCATTTAATCAAAGAGGTTGAAGGACAATCAAGAACAATTTTTATTTTTTCTTCTGTCTTGTTTAATTTGTTTATTATTTTTGCGCACGCGATTGCTTCTACCTCATTTAATTTTATTCCCTCTGCCTGTTTTTTTTCTATTTCTTCAGGAGAAATAATTATTATCTCAAATTCAGTGATTATTTTTTTTATTTTTTCTGCGAGAAATTCACGACGTTTTGGAGTTAATTCTTTTGAATCTTTTACACCTAATTTTTTTAATTCCTTTTCTTGTTCATTGTCAATTAAAACTCCTGCGAGAATCATCGGGCCAATTACTGGCCCACGCCCAGCATCATCAACACCTATTTTTAACATTTTAATATTAGAAAAAGTTTATATAAAAAGATTGTTGTTGAATTGCAAGCCCGGATCGCGTAGTTCGCTTTGCTCTCGACTTCATCGAACACGACCGCATATTTGAAGCCCGGATCGCGTAATGGTATCGCACAAGACTGGAAATCTTGACCCTTTGGGTATCTGAGTTCGATTCTCAGTCCGGGCGTTTAGTTTTTATATTCTTAATTTTATAATTTATTAGCCCTTATAGTTTAGTGGATAGAACGCATCGTTGCGGTCGATGTGACCCAGGTTCAAGTCCTGGTAAGGGCGTGCCTTCATCGCATAGCGGTAGTGCAGCGGACTCGAACTCCGCGCCCATTGGGCATCCAGGTTCAACTCCTGGTGAAGGCGTTTTTAATTTTTGTGAGTTGAACCATTAGGTTTCGTTCGAAACTGAAATTTCGGACGACGGAGAATGCAGTGACCCACAAATCCTGGTGAAGGCGTTCGGAAAAACTTAAAAGCCGTCGGAAATTTAATCTATTATAGCAGGGTGGAGAATGAAAATAAAAAATTTAGATGAAAAAGAATTGGGATATATGTTTGGATTATTTGAAGGAGATGGCTATAAATACCATGATAAAAAATGCCGTCGTTACCAAGTTGAATTCTATTTAAATTCTATTAAAGATAAAGGGATTGTAAATTATCTAATAAATTTATTAGAGAAGATTGAATTAAATCCGAATAAATATTTAGACAAAAGATATAATTGTATAAGAGTAAGAGTATATTCAAAAGAATTATTTGAGATATTAAAGAAAAACGTTGCTCTCGAAAATAGAAATAAGAAATTTAAATTAGGATTTATTTCTGGAATGATTGATTCAGAAGGACATGTGAATAAGGAAAAATCATATATTATGATAGTTAGTACAGACAAAGGAACTCTTGAAAAATGCTCTGAAATTTTATCAAATATGGGTCTTTCTTCAAATGTAAGCAAGAGAACCCTTAGTAAAAAAGACAAAAAATTTTCATATAGAATTTACGTTCCCGTTAGTTTTAAAAACAAAGCGCATCTTTCAATTAAGACTAAGAGACTCCAATCATAGCAGGGTGGAGCAGATCTTTCAAGTTCTTTGAATTTGAAGGAGTTCAATCTGGAGTGCTCGTCGGGCCCATAATAAAAAGAACCCCCTGGTTCTTTTTGAATCTCCTCAAAACACTGAAGGGTGGCATCTTTCCAATGCCTCCGACGGATGCCACGAAGGAATCAAAAGATGGGAAACCCGGAGGTCGTGTGGTTCAAATCCCACCCCTGCTATTCTACTAAAAGTAAAAATACCGACATCTTTAAAACTTCTTAATCAATTAAATTTTATGCCGACGTCGCATAATGGTATTGCGCCGGATTGCTAATCCGGGCCTTTCGGGGCTCGCAGGTTCGATTCCTGCCGTCGGCGTATTAAGAAATTTTCATCTCAACCCAAACTAAATAATGGTCTGAAATTTCTGGTGTTATTTCTTTTTTGTAAATTCCACTGGATTTATATTCTTCCTTTGCGTCGCTGTTTAACAAAATTCTGTCATAAGCACAATTTGAATTTCCAGAAGTTGTATCTTCACTATCTGAAATAACCCAGTTCCAATTATCAAATTCTGTTTCTTTTGCATTGTTGTAATAAGTGCAGTCAGCATTCAAGTCGCCGATGATAATTACATTTCCTGTTGTTATAACGACATCTTCCAAATAATCTAATTCTGCCTGAACATCGTCGGGTTTTGTGTGAATATTATAAATTGTGATTTGATAATTATTTATTTTAAAATCAGTTCTGACTGGCGGGCGCTCCCATCTATCTTTATCGTCGGGATTATAATCGTAAAAATTTGTTAGATTAATTCCATTTTTGTAGATTATTCCGTATTGCTCTTTTGAATTTGTTCTTCCTGCTCTGCTCGACGACAAACATGAATAATTTTGAAGCATTAAACATAATTTTGGAAAAGCAGTTTCTTCTTTATCGCGAATTTCCTGAATGAAAATTATGTCATAGTCATCGATAACAGAAGAATAAAAATTCATTAATTCTGAATTTGATGCTTTTGCCTGTCCGAAAATTTCTAAATTCCAATTAGCGATTTTTATTGTTTCAGCGTCGGAGGAATAAGAATCATAAATGACATATCCGCCTGTAAGCACGATTAATAAAATTATTATTTTTATCAAGGAATTGAGGGTGTGAGTTTTCATTTATTTGATAGCGATAAATTTATCTCTGCCTGATTTTTTTGCTTGATAAAGGGCCTTGTCAACTCTTTTTTTAAGTTTATTTTTTGAATCCTTTTTTTTAAATTCAGTTACTCCCCCACTGACAGTAATTTTATATTTTTTTAATATTTTATCTGAATGAATTGCTTTTTTCAATCTTGTTCCGAGTTTTTTTGCTCTTTCTAAATTTGTTTCTGGAAGCAGAATAAAAAATTCTTCTCCTCCAAATCTCGCAACCACATCTGATTTTCTTGCTTGTTTTTTCAAAAGTTCTGCAAGTCTCAACAACAATTCGTCTGCTTTTATATGCCCATGAACATCATTTATTTTTTTGAAAAAATCTATGTCTATGATAAATAAGGACAATTTTTGCTGTCCTCTTTTAGCTTTTTCAATTTCCATGTCCAATATGGTTTCAAAAAATTTGTTATTATACAAACCTGTTTTCTCGTCGTGAGTAGCAGCATCATAAAGATGGGAAATGGAATCCTCCATTATGGACATAAGTTCTATGAATTTTTTTTTAAACTCTGGGTCTAACGCATGAATTTTTTTATTTAAATTTTTATCCATAAAAATACAGGGAAGAATATTATATAAATTTATTTATTAATTTCGCTGGTTTTTTTCCACTGAATATAATTATCCTCAAGAATTTTTATAATTTCCTGACGCTGTTCTGCTCCCCCTAGTCCTTTCCAATCAAGAATGACAAAATCTATTTCTTCTTTAGTTTTTTTAATTGCTTCTAAAATCATTTCCTCTTTTAATGGAAAAGCATATTGAGGAATAATATGTGAGATTGCGACATTAGAATTTAATTGAATTTTATTGAAGTTCGGGCAGTAGTGCGGCCCGCCGATTCCTATTGCGATTTCATTATAGGGATTTTCTTTAAATTTTTCAATTGTTTCTGAAATTGTTTTAGCGACGACAAAAGCAGCACGGCGGTCGTTCCATTCTGTTTCTGTTGCACCGATTTCTATAAAAACACATGGTTTGTCTATCAAAGGACCGTGATGCGTACATTCAAGAGTTATGTTATAATCTTTTATTTCGTATTCATTAGATATTTTATTCAAATTTTCAAATAACTGTTTTTGGAAAAGTGCAGAAGCTGGACAGATTTTTCCAGACTCTCCTCCGAAATCAGCAGAACGCCAGTTTCCAGGGGCATGGATTGAAAGAGTTTTTCCCCCTTTTTCTGACTGATGTTTTGAAGCAAAAATTATAAAATCATATTTGTTTATTTTCTCTTTATCAATTCCTGCGTCGTCGACAATTTCTGTTTCAATCAAATAAAAATCAAAACTCGGTTTGTCTCCTATTGAAGACAATAAAGGATTTTTTCTGAATTGCGAAAGCGCTGTTGTGATGTTTGTTCCTGCTTTGTCCAATTTGCTTGCTATTATTAAATATTTTTTGTACATAATTAATTATAAAAAGATTGTTTATTAAATATTTTTATGTTAGAGATAATAAAACTGATTGTGGGGATTTTTATTCTTGTACTTGGAATTCCAGTTGGAAATTTCCTCGCACATTTTACAAAAGAAGAATTAAAAGCAGGACAAAAATGGTTCAAGTTAATCATTATTTTAAGTTTAACAGGAGGAGTTGTCGGATTAATAATTCGCGACGATGTTTTGATGTTCAGTTTATTTTTTGTCGCAATTATAACAAGTAGAAGTTTAAAAAATAAAAAATAAAATAGGGGATTATAAACAATTATTTCTTTTTCGCTGTCTTTTTTTTAGCCATTTCATCTCCCCCTTTTAATTGTTTATTTATAGAAAAAAGTTTTTATATTTATATCTCCACTTCCAAAAGACATCATTTCATAAGATTAATAAAGGATTTTTAATAATAAAGTTTATGTTATATTTAATCGGGCTTGGATTGAATTTGAAAGGAATATCTGTTGAGGGCTTGGAGATTTTAAAAAATTGCAAAAAAATTTATCTTGAAAATTATACTGTTGATTTTCCTTATGCTGAAAATGTGTTGTGGGAGTTCATCGGTAAGAAAATTGAGATTGCTGATAGAAAAAAAGTTGAAGGGCTCGAAATTGTCGACGAGGCGAAAAAAAAAGATGTTGCGCTCTTGATCTATGGTTCGCCTTTAACAGCAACAACACATATTGCTCTTTTAGATGAAGCAAAACATTCACGAGTTAAATGCAGAGTGATTTATGCTGGTTCTATATTTGATGCAATTGGTGAGACGGGTTTGCAATTGTATAAATTTGGAAAGATAACGAGCATGCCTGCATGGAAAAAAAGCTTCACACCGACGAGCTTTATGGAAATTATTAAAGACAATCAAAAGATTGACGCACATAGTTTAATCTTGGTTGATATTGGCTTGCCCTTTGAAAAAGCAATTGAGCAATTTAAAAAATCTCTGGAAGAACATAAAATCAGGATTGGAAAATTTTTGGTTTGCTCAAATCTCGGAACAAAAAACAAGAAAATTTATCTGAGAACATTAAAAGAATTTGAAGATTATAAAATTCATAAGCCATTTTGTTTTGTTATTCCAGGAAAACTTCATTTTGCCGAGGAGGAATTTCTAAAGAGGTTTGAAGAATGAAAATTTATGTTGCTGCAAAAATTTAAAAAAAAAGGAGTTTTGGGAATTTATTAAAAAATAAAAAAACTAGGACATGAAATTTCTTATGATTGGACAAATCATAAAAATATTAAACCTTGTGAAAAAAATATAGAACTTGTAAGAAAATATTCTGAGAATAAAATTAAAGGAATTTTAGAAAGTGATATTTTTATTTATCTAAGTGACGAAAAAGGAACAACACTTCATATGGAATTTGGATTTGCATTGGCACTTAATAAAATAAAAGGAAAACTCCAAATTTATGTTGTTGGAGAATTCAAAAATAAATCTCCTTGGTTTTTTAATCCTTCAATAAATAGAGTGGATTCTATTGAAGAAATTTTGGAAAAAATATAATAAAAATATTTAAAAACATGAATTCTATAAAATATTATGGTTAAGATAAATTTTGGAATTAGAAGAATTATCTCAGATATTGCTATAATTTCTATAATTATTATTTAATCGGCGTTAATAACGTCGAGGAGAATTTATTATGATTAAATTAGATTCTAACGCGAGTGGAATGCCAGTTTGGATATCGAGAGATATTTTGGTGGATAATTATCTTAATAGAAGAACTAACGGAAATAGGGAACAGATATTAGACGCAGTCAGAACTTTTAAGAGCCTTACACATTATAGTTTGCAAAGGGGAATGTATGGTAAAGAATTAGCAAATAAAATAATAGAGGAGATTTTAAAAAATAAGAAAACTTGAAAATAAAATGGATATGAAGCATGAAGAAAAAGTTATGAATTTTTGGAGACAAAATAATATATTTAAAAAATCTGTTGAAAAACCTGCTGGAAAAAAGCCAAAAGGAAATTATATTTTTTATGACGGCCCGCCGTTTATTACCGGGCTTCCTCATTATGCGACGCTGTTGCCGAGTATTGTGAAAGATGTTATTCCAAGATATTGGACTATGAAAGGCTATAGAGTTGAAAGGGATTGGGGGTGGGATTGCCATGGATTGCCTGCTGAAAACCAGGTTGAAAAAGAAATGGGTTTGAAAAATAAAAAAGATATTGAAAAAATAGGGGTTGGGAAATTTGTTGATTCTTGTAAATCCTATGTAGATAATGTTTCTGGACAATGGAAATGGTATATTGACAGAATTGCCCGATGGGTAGATATGGACAAATCTTACAAAACAATGGATATCAAATTCATGGAAAGTGTAATGTGGGCATTCAAGCAACTTTATGATAAGGATTTTATTTACGAAGGTTTCAGAACGTCACTTCATTGTCCTCGGTGTGCAACGCCCCTTTCAAAATTTGAAATCACAATGGACACTGGTTCTTATAAAGATGTTGAAGAAGATTCAGTTGTGATAAAATTCAGATTAAAGAAAAATAAAAAATTTGGAGAAGTTTATGTTTTAGCGTGGACAACAACCCCATGGACACTTCCTGGAAATCTTGCTCTTGCAATCAATGAAAAAATTGATTATGCCCTTATTGAATTTTCAGGTGAAAAATATATTTTAGCAAAAGAGAGGGCAAAAGATATTCTGAAAACAGATTATAAGATAATTAAAAATTTTAAAGGAAAAGAATTAGTCGGACTGGAATATGAACCGCTTTTTAATCTGGAAAATGAGAAGATAAATCAGAATAAAAAAGCATACAGAATTTATTCTGAAGATTTTGTGAGTGTTGAAGATGGGACAGGTGTTGTGCATATTGCTCCTAATTTCGGGGAAGATGATTTTGAAACAGGTAAAAAATATGACCTACCAATAGTGGATATAATGGATGACGACGGGGTATATACAGAAGAAGCCGGAAAATGGAAAGGAATATATTTTAAAAATGCCGGCAAGAAAGTTCTTGAAGAATTAAAAGAAAAATTATTTTCAAAATTCAAATACACGCACTCATATCCTTTTTGTCACAGATGTGAAACATCTTTAATTTACAAAACCCAGAAAGCATGGTATCTTGATATTGATAAAATAAGAAAAAAAATGTTAGAGACAAATAAAAAAATTAATTGGGTTCCAGATTATTTTAAGGATGGGCGTTTTAAATATAATTTAGAAAAAGCTCCGCATTGGTGTATTTCACGTTCGCGTTACTGGGGTTCCCCAATACCTGTCTGGAAATGTGAAAATTGTGGAGAGATAAATGTTGTGGGTTCAATAAGAGAAATTGAAAAGTTAAGTGGAAAAAAAGTAAATGATTTGCACAGACCACAAATTGATGATATTAAATTTAAATGCAAATGCGGGAAGTTTATGAAAAGAGTCCCAGAAATTCTTGATTGCTGGTTTGAATCAGGCTCGATGCCTTATGCACAATGGCACTATCCTTTTGAAAGAAAACAACATTTTGAAAAAAATTTTCCTGCAGATTTTATAATTGAATACACCGGACAATTACGAGGCTGGTTTTATTATCTGCATGTATTATCAAATGCTTTGTTTAATTCAGAATGTTTCAAAAACGTAATTGTAACAGGAGTTCTTGCAGGAAATGACGGAAGAAAAATGAGCAAGTCATATGGCAATTATCCAGACCCAAAAGAAACACTGGAAAAGTATGGAGGAGATGCAATCCGAATGTATTTTTTAGGAAGCCCGATTATTCTCGGAGAGGACATGAATCTTTCTGAAAAAGATATTCAAATATCCCTGAGAAAAAATATAATGCTTCTTCAAAATATTTATAATTTTTATGAAGTTCTGGATAAATCAAATTTTAAAAAAACAAAAAAAAATATTCTCGACGAATGGATAATAGCAAGATTAAATCAGTTAATAAAAGAAGTTACTG
Source organism: Candidatus Woesearchaeota archaeon (assembly GCA_964511585.1). Lineage (GTDB taxonomy): Archaea > Nanobdellota > Nanobdellia > Pacearchaeales > GW2011-AR1 > ARS1301. The sequence continues at coordinate 1,954 of CAZEFN010000016.1, read as the reverse complement.
AAAATTTGGAAAAATATAATCTACCTTTTGCCACAAGAGCAATAACAGATTTTATAGAGGAGTTATCGCTTGGGTATATAAAATTAAATAGAGAGAGATTTAATAATAATGAAAAAGCAGCTGTTGAAACTCTGAAAAAAGTTTTGGAAAATTTGTTAAGGGTAATTGCTCCTTTTATGCCTTTTATCTCTGAAAATATCTGGCAAAAAGTTACTGAAAATAATTTTAAAAAATCAAATGCCTCTGTTCACCTGCAGGAATGGGTGAAACATGATTCAAAATTAATTGATAAAAAATTAATAGAATCTGTAAAAGAAATCAGAGAGATAATCTCCATCGGACTCGCATCACGAGACAAATTAAAAATTGGTTTGAAGTGGCCACTTGCAAAAGTTGTAATAAAAAAAGAAAAAAAATTTGGGAGAGAATTTGAAGAAATTATAAAGTCACAGTTGAATGTTAAAAAAATTAAATTTGAAAAATCAAAAAAACTAGAGGTTAATTTTGATATGGCGATGACTCCAGAACTGGAAGCAGAGGGTTATGCCCGTGAGATGTCGAGGCAGATTCAGGCATTTAGAAAAAAATTAGGATTAAATAAAAATGATTTAGTGGAAACGATTATAATTACCGACGAGGATTTTAAAAAAATTCTAGAAACACAAAAAAATTTCTTGAAAGAAAGGACTAATTCAAAAAAATTAGGGATTGTTACAACTGATAAGGAAAGATTTAAAAATAAAGTTGAATTCAAGATTAAAGATAAAAAAGGGGAGATTGCCATGGGTAACTACTGATAGGTAATTCAACAAAGTTACTCCTAAATCACAGCAATCTTTAAAAGCAATAATATACAAATAATAAAATGATAGTAAAAGATGAATTTTTAAGCCGATTGAGAAAAATTTTTGATTTGAATCTTTATGAAGTTAAAGTTTGGACTGCATTGTTGTCCAGAGGAACTTCAACTGCCGGAGAATTGAGCAATATTTCTGACGTGCCTCGTTCGCGAACTTATGATATTCTTGAAAGTTTAGAGAAAAAAGGATTCATTGTGATGAAACTTGGAAAGCCAATCAAATTTGTTGCATTAAAACCAGAAGAAGTTGTTGAAAGAGTCAAAAAAAATCTGGTTCACGATACAAGGGAAAAATCAGAAAGACTTGACAATATGAAAGGCGATGAGGTTCTTGAAGAATTGAGCACTTTATTTACCAAAGGTATTAAATTTGTTGAACCATCTGATTTGTCTGGAAGTTTGAGAGGAAGACAGAATTTATATAATCATTTGGATATGATGATTGGAAGTGCAGAAAAAACAGTTACGCTTGTTACAACTGCTGAAGGCTTAAACAGAAAAATAGAAGTTTTAATGCCGACGATGAAAAAAGTAAAAAAGAGGGGTGTTAAGATTAGAATTGCTGCACCAATTAACAGCAACAATATTAATGTTGCAAGAGATTTAAAAAAAGTTGCAGAAATTAAAAACATGGAAAAAATGAAAGCACGATTTGTAATTATTGATTCAAACCAGATTATGTTTATGCTTCTTGACGACGAGAAATTTCATTCTAATTACGACACAGGCGTCTGGATTAGCACAGAATTTTTTGCTTCTGCTCTTGAACAAATGTTCGAGTTGGCTTGGAAAGAAATGAAACCCGTCAAATAAAAAGAGGATGAAAAAAGATATTTATGTTAAAGGATTTGAAAATAAATTATGGCTAATTTTATAAATCATATTAAATATTTTTACCTTAGAGGATTTGTGGTTTATTGGAAATTTAATAACTTATTCTATCTGTAAAGCAGAGGAACTAAAATAAAAAGAGCGAACAAGATGAAAAATATAAAAGCGTGGTTAGTTATTTTGGCGGGAGCTCTTATAGGAATTCATGCAGTAGCAATTATTAATTTATTGTCAGGTGCATGGATGTGAGTACCTGCAATTGTT
>CAZEFN010000015.1:0-2911 GCA_964511585.1 Candidatus Woesearchaeota archaeon | reverse complement strand
AGAAACATTTATAAACTTCTAATTCATGGAACTTTTATGGATATTAAAGACTTACAACCAATAAAAGGAATGCCTAAAAATTTAATTATCGTTCCGACTTTTTTATCGGGTGCATTAAAAGATGCTGTTATTCCCGCTTATTTAGAATCAACAAAAGGCAATTCAAATTTTAGTTTTTATGACACAGATAAAGAATCTGCAAGAGGTTCAAGCCCAATTATCAATGGGGCTGTAAATTGTGTTTTAAGAGACTCTAAATTTAGAACAGCAGTTCCAACAGATAATATCTATTCAACAATTTTTCCGATGATTGAAGGTAATTTTTATACTGATTTTAATGCATTTGATGTAAGAGAAATGAAACATTCTTATGAAAGAAATGATACTCTTTGGAAAAGGGTAATTGAATTAGCAGAAGAAAAACAAGGAAGTGTGAAATTTCCTTTTAGAATGCAGGGGTTTTATTGTATTCTAGATGAAAATGAGAAAGAGTATGGATTTGGAATTCTGCCTGCAAATAATTTTAGAATCATTGAAGATGAAAGATTAAATTTACCTTCAGGAACAAGATTTAATTTACTTGATGAAAATGGAATAATTGTGCCAGATAAAAAGGGGAAATTTGATTGGTATACTATTAATGATGGATTGTCGAGGGTTTATATGGGCAGGGGTGGGGGCCTGGTCTCGTGGGGCGGCAGTCTTGCGGATTCCGTTGACTATGGTCGGGTGGTGGTTGTGAACGCCGAAGGCGTCGCGCCGAACTTTTCAGCAACTGATTACAATTCACAAATTAAAAAGATTTATCAAGAAAAGATTACAAAAGCAGAAGAAATAAAAACTAACACCTTGGAAGCATTAGCAAAGTTATAAAAATCAATTTTTCTTTTTAAGATTCCTAGCTAACTCTAACGAGTGGCTGGGCCACACGCTTTTTTATTAGTGTTTGGTTAACTTCAAACCAGTAAAATTCACTTCAGACAATTAGTAGTCGAAATATTATGAATATTGAATGGAAGGTGGTAATTGGTAAAAAAGCTATCTCATTGTCGAGGGTTTATATGAACAGGAATGGAGACCTGAACTCGAGGAACGACAATCTTGCGAATTCCAATGACAATGGTCGAATGACTCAGCTCGCTAGGATTAAAATGAAAACTTACAATAATCTTTATTCACAAATTTATGGTATAAAAAATTTAATTCTTGCTTATAAAAAAGCAAGAAAAGGTAAGACAAAAAGAGAATATGTAAAAAATTTTGAAGAAGATTTGGCCTATAATCTCAAACTTCTTCATGATGAATTAAAAAATCAAACATACAAACCAAAACCTTTAGAGACATTTGTTTTAAGAGACCCAAAAACAAGGAAGATATCAAGAGCAGATTTTAGGGATAGAGTTGTTCACCATGCTTTATATAATATAATTGAGCCAATTTTTGAAAAAATATTTATTGATTGTAATTGTGCAAATAGAAAAAGGAAAGGAACTCTATTTGCTTTGGAGAACTTTGAGCAGTTTCAAAGAAAATCAACTAATAACTTAACTTCTAAATCTTATTGCCTAAAAGCAGACATTAAACATTATTTTCAGGAAGTTAATCACGAAATTTTATTAGATATCATTAAGAGAAAAATTAAATGTCAAAAGACAATTTGGTTAATAAAGAGCATAATCGAGAGAGAGAAAGGGGGCACGGGCTTGTTAATAAAGGAATGCCTTTAGGTAATTTAACTTCTCAATTTTTTGCTAATGTTTATCTTAATGAACTAGACTATTTTGTGAAACACAAATTAAAAGCAAAATATTATATTAGATACGTGGATGATTTTGTTATTTTGCATTCTTCAAAAACTCAATTAATGGAGTGGGTGAGAGAGATTAGTAATTTTTTAAATAAAAAATTAAACTTGGAGTTGCATAAAGATAAATCAAAAATTATTAGTCTTTCAAATGGCGTCGATTTTGTAGGTTTTAGAAATTTTTATTATTTTAGATTATTGAGAAAGAGAAATATTAAAACAATGAGAACAAAGATTAAGAGATATGAAAAAGGAGAAATTTCTCAAGATAAATTTAATGAGATTTTTCAAGGATGGAGTGCTTATGCAAATTGGGCTAATAGTTATAATCTAATACAAAATATAATCAAACTCCTTAAATCTCTTTAATCTTCAACTCCCTCTTACCCTTTCCCAAGACCACAGCACAACTCCTTTCATGCTCGTCGAGAATTTTATATTTTTCATTTTTTAATTCTTTTTTAAGCCCTCGGGCAAATTCCAAAACATCTTCATGCCATGGCATTTTGTCATAACCAAGTCGCTGCCGTGCAAAACCAACACTCATAAATCCTTTTAATTCAATAAACATTGGATTTGATTTTTTAATTAATTTAGAAAATTCCAAAATATTTTTTTCACTCATGTTTAAATTTTTTATTAAATTAATTCTAAAAATAGTCCTGCAATTCAGCGACGATAAAATTTCTAAAGTTTTGTTTAATCTTTCCCATGCATTTTTTTCACAACTTTTGTGAAATTTTTTATAATCTTCTTTGTTTGAAGAATTTACAGAAACATAAAGTTGAGTTGGCAGTTGCTTTTTTTCTTTTAATTCAAGAATTTTTTCAGGAAGCAAGCCGTTTGTAACTAAAAAACTTGTTTTTTTCCGACGACGAAGTTCTTCAATCAATTCTCCAATTTTTTTATAAAGCGTTGGCTCTCCTGAAAGTGAAATCGCAAATTGCATTGGTTCTTGCGCTTCTTTCCATTTCTTCATGTCAACCTTTGAAATTTGTTTTCTATTCTTTGAACTTTTTTTAAAACCAATTAAAAGTTTTTTTTGAGCTTCAATACATCCATCAATAATTTTTTTTGCAGGGGCTTCTTTTTTGATTTCTGTTCCGA
>CAZEFN010000014.1:0-2643 GCA_964511585.1 Candidatus Woesearchaeota archaeon | reverse complement strand
AAAAAAAGAAAAGATATTGAAGAAAAAATTGAATTAAAAAAAGATAACGAGAAAAAAAATATCGCAATGGTAATTACAGGAGGGACAATTGCTGCGAAATTAAATCCTCGAAAAGGCGGTGTTGACTGGCTGGATACTCCTGAAAGTTTGTTTAAATTTTATCCTGAAATATTTGAAAAAGTTAATGTTCTGAAAGTTGAAATCCCATTTATGAAAGCATCAGAAGATATGGATTCTAGGGACTGGAAAAAAATTGCAAAATGCGTCAAAGAATTACTAAATGATTCAAATATTTCAGGGGTTATAATCACACACGGAACTGATTTTTTGCATTACACTTCTGCTGTTTTGAGTTTTTTCCTTAAGAATTTAAGTAAACCGGTTGTTTTGACTTATTCTCAAAGAAGTATTGACAGAGCTTCCAGCGACGCTAATTTAAACCTGCAATGTTCTGCTCTTGCTGCTATTTCTGATATTGCAGAAGTCATGCTGGTCGGACATTCGTCGACAAATGATGATTTTTGCTATGCAATGCCTGGAACAAAAGTCAGAAAAATGCACACTTCACGACGGGACGCATTTAAAATTATAAATTCAAAACCTTTTGCTAAAATTTATTCAGATAGAATAGAAAAAATGTCTGATTATAAAAAAAGAACAAATAAAAAAGTAAAAACTGATTTGAAATTTGAGGAAAAAGTTGCGTTGGTGAAAATTTATCCAGGACAATCGCCTGAAATTTTAGATTATTATTTGGACAAAAATTACAAAGGAATTATTTTGGAAATGTCTGGTTTGGGGCATGCACCGACGAGGAGAGCGAGAAATAATTGGGCAAAAAAATTAAAAGAAGTTCAAAAAAAAGATTTAATTGTTTGTGGGGTATCGCAGTGCATTTTTGGCAGAGTTGACCCGTTGGTTTATTCCAACGGAAGAGAACTTTTAGATACAGGAATTATTTATCTTGAAGATATGCTTGCTGAAACAGCGTTAGTAAAATTAGGGTATGTATTAGCAAAAACACAGGATAGAGAAGAAGTAAAAAAATTAATGTTAACTAATATGGCTGGAGAACTAAATAACCGACTTGAATTTGAGGGCTAGTTATTTTGAGTTTTTTGTTATTTTATTGCCTATTTCTTCAAACCAGTTATTTTTGAAATCTGTAAAAAACACTTTGGCGTTTTTATTTTCTTTATCTATGACTTCCTGAATATATTTTCCTTTTTCCCATCCCTTATTTATTACAACAAAGAATTTATCTATTCTTTTATTTTTAGCCAGAGAGTTTGCCTATAGAATCCTTAACCTTACTAATGCGGGTTTTACTTTATGTCTTGTAACTAAATCCCCGCACGTCGGAATTGAATTATGAACTTCAATAGCTATTTTGTCATTAACTAAAAAATCAAAAGGGTCCGAAGAATTTTTTGTTTTAATTTTGACGCCTCTTTTGTTTAAGCAATTTACCAATTCTTTTTCCTCTTTTATTTCTAATTTAAAATAAAATTATTAGAAGATGAATTTTTGCAAGCAGATAAAAATTATTTTATTCTATCAGAAATTACTGCTCCTATTGCAGCAGGAAAAGTGACCAAAACAATTATATTAAATGCATGCATATTATTTATTAACAAAGGCGTAACCCGAATAGAACTCATAAGTATCGCAACTATGATAAAAGAAAGAATATATGTGGAAATAACTCTCTTTGTCAATTCTGCAAGATGATATTTTGGATTTGCATGTAAGTGCTCCCTGTGATAACTATAATATGTAAAAATAGTTATAAAAAAAAGAGTAAGTATTAGGACAATAATTGTATTAAAAACAGGAAGTGTCTCTCCTAATTCCCAAACCTCTTGTGTAAATCCCACAGGAACAGCAAGTACAAAAGCACCAACTATAATTTGTAAAATATCCTTAACATTAAATTTCTTAATTGGATTTATACAAGAAATTGAATTTATAGAAGGGATAAAATCTTTTACTATTGTATCTTCTTTTTTCTGAGATAATTTTTTCTCGCTCTTTTTCATATAATATATTTACAAAAGAGATTTTAAATGTTTTTGAATTGGGATGTTGTAACTTGTTAGGGATAAGAAACAGAAAGGTTTAAATATTATTAGCACTGAAGATAAATATGAAGAGAGAATTATACATGTTATCTGATGAAGAATTGGCTTATTTTGTAGATAATCTTCATCGACAAATAGAAAAAGAAGGAATGCCTTATGTTTTAGTAGGTGGAACTGCAGTTCAAGTGCATGTTCTTAAAAGGTTGTCTAATAAGACAGGAAAAAATTTATCTGAATTAGTTTCAACAGAGGGAGTAAGATTGCAGGATTATATTAGACCCACTGATGATGTCGATTTAGCAATTTCTTCTTCTGTGTTAGAAACTTATGGGGAGGTTGATTTTGCTAAAAAAGTAAACAAAGTTTTAGATGGCCTTGAACGAAAAGAAGTAATTTCTCCTTCTGAAGAGTTCCTTTTGGGTTATAGATTAATAAGGAAAGGAGTTAAACGGCCTCGTTTTCAAATTTATGTTGACGACAAAGGAGATGATAAAATGCAAATTGCTTTAAATATAGGAAGGAACAAAAAGGACTTACAGAATTTAGATTCTAAAAATTATGA
>CAZEFN010000013.1:0-5054 GCA_964511585.1 Candidatus Woesearchaeota archaeon | reverse complement strand
AGAATACGATTTGATTTACCGAGGAAAAGACAAAATTGAATTTGAATTATTTGGAAAAAAACTTCAGGGAAAATATGTTTTAATAAATGCAAAACTCGGTGGTGAAAAAAATAATTGGTTGTTTTTTAAGATAGAATGATAAGAGAAAAGGGTATTATTAATATAAAAAATAACATACTAATTAAGGGCAGTAAAAAGACTTTACAAAACCGCCTTTTTTCATTAATCTTATTATAAGTAATAGAGTAGAGGAGTACAACAAATCCTCCTAATATTCCTGCACCTATTGAATAAATAAAATCTAATTTTATCCATCCTCACTCCTCTCCAGTCCACCATTCCAAGTCAGGAATTTCTTTTTCAATTCTTTTTGCTTTGCAATATCCTCGGCAAAGAAGATAAAAAACAACGCCTAAACTTTTTTCTGATTTGTTATTTCCAATCATTACGTAGTCAGAACCTTTTGAAAAATTATTTGTGTCGCAGAGCATCAGAACTTTTTTATGAACTTTGAGCGTGTCGTTCAATGCATTTTTGTCAATCCATTGGTCTGTGATAATTGTTAATTCATTCTCGAAAAAATCAGGAAGATTTGTATTTGTCAGAATTCCTGCAGGATATTTTTTTGTGAAAACACGAATTCCAGTAATTTCCCCGAACATCTTAGCAACCTTCCATCCTGCTTGTCTTTTGCAAACAAGAATCACATCTTCTGGATTAAATTTAGAAAAGAATTCAATTCCTTCTTTTAATTTTTCGTCAATAGTATCTGTGTTAAAAATCGCAAGTCCGTCTGCTCTCCGTCGATAAACAAAAGGCCTCATGTCTGGCGTTACAACTTTTGTTCCAAGATAAATTCCTGCCTTAACATACTCTTCGAGGGGAATCAGCATTTCAGAACGCTTTTTTGCTTTGACTTTTTCTTTTAATTCTTCTGTGCTAACACTTTCTCCAGCAACTTTTTCTTTAAGTTTCGCTGCTTTTTCAAGAATTCTCTTTTTTCTTTCTTCTAAATCCTCAATTTTTTTTTCATCAGTTGATTCTGATTCTGCCTCTTTCTCGTCTATCTTTTCTTCTGCATTTTTCTCAACAATTTCTTCTTTCTTTTTTCTAGGCATAAGAATTTAGGGAGAAATTGGTTTTTAAGATTTGCTATCCAAACTTTCCTCAATCTCAATCAATCTTTTTAATTTCGCCTCGCGTTCTTTCCCATTAATTCCGCACTTGAAAAAATCAGCACCAAATCCAAATGCGATATCTGCCAGAATATTTTCCTCTGTTTCTCCGCTCCGATGCGAGAAGACAATTTTAATATTATTTTCTTTTGCTAATTTGCAGACATCTCTCACTTCCAGCAACGAGCCACACTGATTCGGCTTAACAATAATTGCATTAACACTTTTTTTCTCAATTGCTTTTTTAAGTCGCTTGACATTTGTAACAATCAAATCATCACCGACAATCAATCTATCTGGAAATTTTTTCAGCAATTTAGCAAAACTATCAAAATCCTCCTCGCCAAAAGGATCTTCAATGTAAAAAATATTAAAATTTTCTATAAGATTGCAAAGATAATTAAACTGCTCTTCTGCTGTTCTTTTTAACATAGGATTTTGGTAAAGATAATTTTTTCTTTTAAAAAAACCCGACGCCGCAATATCAACTCCTAGATTAATTTTAAAATTTTTTAATATATCTAAAATCTCTTTTTCATTCAGAGAAGTAATCCACGCATTCTCATAATTTTTCTTGCTTTTGAAATTTTTATCTTTATCTTTTAGGGAAAATTCAATTTCTTTTTTTATTTTTTTATTTTTTTCAAAGTTTTCTTTTACTGATTTTAAATTTGGAATTAGTAAAAACTCCTGAAAATCTGGTTTTTTGTCTACTCTTGAATGCCCCCCTCCTCCGACGGAGTTTCCAACAAGGCGTGGAAATTTTTTCGCTGAAAAATTAATCAATTCCCAGATTTCTTTTTTATTTTTTTTTGCAAGTGATTTTAATACAGTATATTCCAAGGCAAGAAGAGTGTTTGCACCAACATGCTTGTCAACAATATCTTCAATTCTGCGCAAGTCATCAAATGTTTCAATAATCTCTTCTGAAAAATAATCCTCAAATTTTTTCAATGTTTTAATATCTTCTTCAAGTGTTTTACGATAAATTTTGGCCTCATTTTTTCCAGTTGAAGTCCCACTCGGCGACGATGCAGAAAACTTACCAACATTTGTTTCAATTGTAACAGAAATTGTTTTTTCTCCTCGACAATCTTTAATTGCTTTTGCAGAAACCCTTTTTATCATAACCATAATTTAGAAAAGTTGAATTAGTTTAAAACTTTTTAGGTTCACTCTTCATCGCCGTTCTCTTCTTTACTTTCTTCTTGTTCGTCTTCAGGATTAGCAAGTGCCATTATTTCCCCTTCTTTTGCAATCTCTTCCTCCTCCTCAATTTCTTTCTCTTCTTTTTCTTCATCACTGACTGTTTTTTCAATTTGTTTTTTCAATTTGTCCTCTCTTTTTATTGGAAATGGTTGTTTTATGGAAATCGGAAGCACGCCAGAATTAAATTCAATTTCTGCAATTTTCAATGCATCAAATTTTATACTTTCTAAATCATCTTGTTTAATTTTTATCAGCAAAGGTGCATTCATTGCAATTTGTAAAGCCCGTGCTCCGAGAATTCTCGCTTGTTCATATCGTGTAAAATCTTGTGGCTGTAGCATCTTATTTCAAAAACTTTTTAATCTTTTTAAAAATATCATTCCAGATTTTGTCATTCATGTCAAGAATTTTTTCCATTTCTTCACTAGTCAAAATATTTGCCTCGCCTTTTTGCATAGAAGAAATAACCCCTTTTGAACTTCCGATAGTCACTCTTGTTTCACTTAAATCTTCTTCTTCCCTCGTCGGGTCAACGATAAAATTTTCTCCTATTTTGTGAATTGTAATTGGAATAGGAACATTTTCAGATAATTCTATTTTCTTGTTTGTAAGTTTCCCGTAATTGACTTTTCCTGTTTTCTCGTCGTATTCCGGAATAAAAGAATTTTTCAATGCAATGATAGCACCAATTCCTGCTGCATCCATTAAGTTTCCGTCGTCGTTAATTGTGTAAATATCTACAAAAATTGTCCACACTTTTTCACCTTCTTTAATGCACAATTTTTCAAAATTAATAAAACCACTTTCTCTCAAACCCCTATCAACAACTCTTCCAAGTTCAATTGCTGGAAACTTCGGCGGTCCTGCTTCAAATCGAGGAGAACTCAATGGCAACATTTCAGCAGTTGTCATAAGATTTCCTTTGTCAGGATTATCTGCGTATGGGGCCCCAACATCCATTTTAACACCGACGATAACTTCTGTTTTTCCAATTCTAACTCTGCACGAGCCCTCTGCTTTTTTTGAAATTCCAAGTTCAACTTCAATGTCCCGGAATTCATTTGTTTTTCGTCCGTCAAATCGATTTCCTTTTGAAAGAAACTGCTTGATTCTTTGTTTCATTATTTCTGGTGTTGTATAATATTTATCCATTATTCAGTAACCTCTTTCAATGCTTTTTTTTGAATTTCATAAATTTCCTTGCCTGCCTTTTTTGTCATTTCAATAACTTCTTTTAATTCTTTTGAATTTATTTTTCCGTCAAGCTGAATATGTGTAATTTCTCCGTCCTGGGTCATTGTGATTGGGATATCGGTTGAGCCCTCTCCGTCTTTGTAATCTTCTTCTTCTTTTGTTAAATCCATCACAAGTGTTTTGTCAAGTTTTCCTGCAGCAACACTGCAAACCATTTTTTTCATTGGAATACCTGCATGTGCAAGTGCCAGAGCAGCAGCATTAATTCCAGCACATCGCGTTCCAGCGTCGGCTTGAATAATATGAATATGAACATCAATTACATTATTAACAAATCTTTCAATTTGCAAAACAGGACTCAACGCCCATTCAATTATTTTGTCAATTTCCCGGCTTCTTCTGTTTTTCCCCGGGCGTGCTCTTTCTGCAACAGAAAAACTTCCGAGAGTATAATTACACCTCAACTGTCCTGTTGTCGGGTCTTGCTGATGTTGAGGATGCATTTTTTTCGGTCCATAAACTGCAGCAATTGCGATTGTATCTCCTTGCTTCCACATTGCACTTCCGTCGGCATTTGGGATAATTCCAACTTTCGCACTAATCTGTCGCATCTCATCAACCGCCCTTCCGTCGATTCGTTTAAAATTTTTAGTTGCCATTTTATTCTTTCCCCTCGTTTTTAACAAACCATTTTTCAATTTCTTCTGTTAATCCAGATAAATATGATTTTTCAACAACAAAATTAATTGCTTTTTTTGCGAAAATTTCGTCCTCAACTTTGTCGCCCTTAATCCAGATAAAACCATTTTGCCCGACAGTTATGTCGCATCCTGTTTTGTTTTTGATTATTTTTATCATGCTTCCTTCTTTTCCAATCACCCTTGGGACTTTATTAGGATTTATTTCAATAATTATTCCTTCATCAATTCTGCCAAGTCCGTGCGATTTTATACTCAGGTCAATTCCCCGTCGGTTAATGCTCCAGATTTTAGCAGCAACCATGTCTCCAATATCAAGAACCTCTTCCATTCCGTTTTTGTTGACAAATCTTGGAACTTCCATTAAAGGCAAAAATGCATTTTCAGGTGCACCAATATCAGTTACCCATCCATTCGAAGTTATCATTTCAACTTTTCCAATAATCACATTTCCCCGTCGTGGCTGATATGTTCCGGAAAGTGGAATAACTTTTATCAACTTGTTAAATTCTTCTGCAAGTCCAAAACGCAACGCAACAATTCCTTTATCTGTTCGTTCTGTTCCTTCTCCAGGCAAATAATCATCCCCATTAACAATAACTTCTCCTGGTATTACAACTTGTCTTTTGTTTTCGTTTGTCATTTTATTCTTTAATTTCTTCTGTAATCGCACTTCCGTGCGTCACGTTGTTTAGTTTTTCATAAAAGTCAATGATAATTCCCGACGGAACTTTAACCTCAACTTCAAGGTCGCCGTTGTCAAGCCATTTTTCATTTT
>CAZEFN010000012.1:0-3831 GCA_964511585.1 Candidatus Woesearchaeota archaeon | reverse complement strand
TTGTCGCAATTTCCAAATATTTTTTTATTCCGCCTTCATGAATTGTAAATATAATTTTTCCGCGACATCGAGGACAAACACCAGAAAGCGGCGGACGCCTCATTATTTCATTGCACGCAACACACCGAAAACCCTGCATTGAAAATTTTCTTAAATTCCCCCTAATATCCCGCATAAAATGCCTGTCAATCATTAACCTCGCAACATCTGCCTCGTCAACGCAACGCAACTTTTCAACAAGAGCCATTTGATGATCAACTTTCTCCTGCATCGTCGGCAAAATCTTATAAGTAGAGCAAAGCACACCCCCATTAATATTTTCAGTATCATGAGTAAAACCAATTCCAATAAAAGGATCTCTGTCTTCTTTCAAAACCTGACTAACAACTTTAATTCCCTTAACAGATGAGGAATGTAAACCCCTTGCAGCTTTTTCATAAAGTTCAAGAGGATAATTTCTTCCAGGAACAAATTCAAAATCAAGAATAGCATCATCAACTTCTCCTGCATCAATATGTGAATTCAAAACAAGAGGTGCATCCTGTGTTCCTCCTCGATGTGCTGGCAAAAACTTTTTTGAAAAATTCAATAGCACATCAGACAACAACATTATTGCTGCTTCATCACCGTCGCAGTCTCTTCTGACAGCAGCATGCAAATAAGGACTTGCGTATAAACCCTGTGTTTTTGTAAATCCAATAAACCTACAGATAACACCCCCGCAATTATGCGGTGCCATAAATACCCCTAACTGTCCGATTAAATCCTCGCGCGTTTTTATATTATGAAATTTTTTAACTTTGTAAAATCTTTCAAGCTCCTCGTCGACAAAATTACAAACTTTTAAAAAAACTTCATCTGCCTTTTCATCTCCTGATTCAGAACAGCAAGGCAACAAAACATCATGAGGCATTAATTCCAGAATCTGCTTTTCATCAACTAATTCATTTCCATTAATATCTCTATCATAACCAATCTCTTTTAATTTCTCAACACTAACAGAAATCTCTTCTGGCTTAAAGCAAACAATCGGTGCTTCTGTTCCGTCAATCCGAATTGTGCCGTCTTTATTAACCTGCAATCCATATTTTGCACGCAAAATTCCTTTTGCAAGATGTTCCATCACATGCCCTTCAGAAGAAGTTCCCCTAATACCTTTTATCAATAATGGAATCTCGCTTCTGCTTAATCCAAGACATTCAATTGCCTTGTTAAAATAATAATTAATATCTAAATCAACTTTGAAATACTGCACACTTCCTTCTTTTTCCTCACTGGATTTTTCTTTTGTTCTAAAATTATAATATTTTTTCTCGCATTTTTCATGACAGATTTCACACCGACGATAAATTGTTTCTCTATCGCATTTTTTACAATAATAAAACGGAAAATCACTCCTTACTCTTCCAACCTCACACGCTGCCTGCAAACTTCTCAAACGCCCACCCTCATTTCCAACAGGAAACAAAACATTAGGACTTCCGGTTAATTTTCTTAACTTTGCTTTTTCAGGGCGCCCCATTCGCGAACCAATAAATTCTCCTGCCTTGTCTCTGATTTCAAACTCAGAAAAATCATTAATAATTTCTAAAACAGATTTATCAATATTAAATTTCTCGGCATCAACAAAATCATTCAATAATCTTTCTTCTTCATTTAATAAATTTAAATCAAACCCAAGATTAATAAACAATACCTTACTATTTTCCTTCGATAAAACAACATTTTCAATAGTAACCTCGTGTTCAACACCTAAAATTTCAAGTGCTCTTTTTCCAACTTCAAATTTTTCCTGCTCTGATTTGTTGAATGGAAAAATAATTTTTTCTCCTCGGATAATAGAATTTTTTAACCAACCCACCAAACCCGATAATTGTTCATTTGAAATTTGTGTCCAATAAAAAATATAAGAAGGATGTAAGGGAATTTTAAATCTTTTACTTAAATCCGTCGCTGTTTCAAAATCCACTTCAAAATAATTATCTGTTTTCCCTCCTGCTTTTTCCAATTCCAAACTCCACCATTCTTCAACATAACCTGGCTTAATCAAATTTGCATTTCTATTAAGAACATCACTAAAAGGAAAAAGAATATCTCCAAGATAAATAATTTCTTCAACATCTGGATAAATTTTTCTTGCCTCCTCGCGCGTTTTTATTTTTTTAACACTTCCATTAATTAACTTGACAGTTGGACCTTCAATGCAATCGCAACTTGTAACAATACACCCCTTTGTCGGTTTTTCTATTTTCAACTGAGTCCCGTCTGCGATAAAATCATCTGTGATTGCCATTGTTGCTGGATGCAAAGATGCTGCTGAAAAACCAGATGTTCTTCCTCTTCCATATCTGAATCTAAATGCTCCTGAACGAGAAGGATGCCCGAAAATCGGCCTGCCAGCAACCAAGTCCTTGATATAAACAGGAACCATATCACCGACTTTTTTTTCCTTTCCACTTGTTAATTTCTCATGCAATTCAAGATATTCTGGAATCCAATCAAAACCAGTCATTTTAATTCCGTCTTTTTTTGCCTTATTATACAATCTAAAACCCTTTGCTGCTTTTTGTGCCAAGCCCTCTGAAAAAATCAAACACATTCCTCCACGGATATAATTTGTCTCAACCCTGTCTAAATTTTTATAATTAGAAACCTCAATCTGAGATGTTGGCTCTCCTGCAATTTGAATCGGAATGTGCCTCGCCAAAAAATCCATTTCCTCTCCCAATGGAAAATACTGCAAATTAGAAACCCTCTCATGATAATCTGTATTTTCAGTAACATATCTCTTAATCTCTTCTTCGTTTGGATCATATTTTGTATAACCAAATAATTCTCTCAAATAATCAATCAGCATCAGCACAATGCAACTTGCAGTTGTTCCTGCACTTCGAATAGGTCCTGAAAAGTAAACCTTGAAATATTCTTTATTGTCACGCGTTTTTTCAATTTTCAATTCAGTGTAACCTTCAATCGGCGACGCCACAACACCAATTGTCTGATATGCAAACCCAATACGAATACCTGCATCAATTGCCAGAGCCATTGTTTCAAACTTGCAAAATTTCTGGCGAGCGACTTCTTCTGCAATTTTAAAAACAACAGTCGGGTCTAATTTCCCAAATTCTTTTTCAAGTTCCAAAATTCTTTCATCAATCCCACAACCACTCATCTGCGGATAAATCGTCGCAATCAATTCAACACATTTTTGAGCCATTGTTTTTGCAAGCGGAACCTCAACTTTATCAGAAGGGTCTAAACCAATTGCCTTTGCCTTTTCAGCAATTTCATAAACCTTGTGAACTTCTCTTTCAAGATTTTCAAAATATTTTTGTGTTTTTTCCGAAAGCATCTTATAATTCTCCTTGAGGAAAACATGAAAAATTTTTAATTTTACTTTTTTCAGTTAACATCTTCTCCCCTAATAATAAAATAACAGCGTCGTATTTTGATTTAATTAATTTCTTTCCTTCTTCAGAAAGTTGATTATATTTTCTAATTAATTTTTCTCTAATTAATTTTCTTGCTTCTTTTTGATTTAAATCTTCCCATAAAAAATCTACCTGAAACAAACCCTCAATATTATCAAAAGCACTCATTGTATCTGCTTCTGCAATTATCTGCTCTTCAATACTTTCTCTTGAATTATTAATAGAACCTCTATAATTTAAAATACACTTTTTAATTAATTCAATTTTCTCTTCTGAATAATTTAGTTCTTTTAATTTTTTTTCTGAAATTTCAGCCCTAGTAATATGATGATTTTCCCGTCCATAAATTATTGAACTAATATCATGAAGCCATGCAGAGATTTCTACAATTTCAGCGTCA
>CAZEFN010000011.1:0-22959 GCA_964511585.1 Candidatus Woesearchaeota archaeon | reverse complement strand
ATATCTGCAACAAGATAATCTGAACCCCCTACTGATTTTATGTTTAATTTTTTATTGGTTAAATTTTGAACAAAATCTTTTATTTTGATTCCTTTACCTGAAGCAATATTATAAATTCCTTTTGCTCTCTTTTGCATTAATTGAATAATTATTTTAGAGACTTCTTCTGCATTTAAAAAATCTCTAATACTATTTGCACCATATAATTCAAAATCTTTTGATAAATCTTCATTATCTAATCTATATTTAATGCGGGGGTATAAAAAAGATTTTTTTTGGGTTTGGTGATAAAAACTAAAAATTCTACCAATACAATAATTTGTGTAACTTTCTTGGATTATCTTTTCAGCATCATATTTTGTTTTTCCATATTCTGAAATTGGGTTTGTTATATCCTCTTCTTTTATTAGAGTATTGCTACTTTTATAAACATGGGATGTGCTTGCATAGAATAACCAAGGATTAAGATTATTTTCATTTAAAATATTAATTAAATTTTCAGTTCCTTCAACATTAACAGAATAAGCATATTCTAAATCTTTGTCTACTTGTTTAGTTGAAACAATTGCTGCCAAATGAATTATTGAATCAAAATTATTTTTTAATACCCATTCAGAGATTTCCTTTTTTGAACAAATATCCCCTTTAAATTTAGAATAGTTAAAATTCATTGAATCTAAATCTTTACAAATTATTTTTCCAAGAACTCCTGTCCCACCAGTAATCCCTATTTCTTTTTTATTCATTTTTCAATATTCTTAAAATTCTCTGTATTTCTTCTTCAGTCATTTCAGGATTATTTCCAAAATAAAACCCTTTTTTATATATCTCTTTGACATTGGGAAGATTAAAATTGAAATTTAAATTCTTTGAAAAAAAAGGTTGTTTAGAAACATCCCCACTTATAATCGGCCGAATCTCAATATTCTCTTTTATAAATCTATCTTTATAATATTCGAATTTTTGTTCGTCTTTAAAGACTAATGGGCATCCAAAATTAGAAATAATATTCATCTTATCTAAATTAAGAATAAAAAAATCTTCATTCCCTAAGATTATTTTATAAAATTTTATAAAATTTTCTTCTCTTTTTTTAACAATTTCTTCCCAATAATTTATTTGTATGTTCCCAAGAAACCCATTAATTTCTGTTGGCCTAAAATTATAAGCTAAATCATA
The DNA here is from genome assembly GCA_964511585.1 of Candidatus Woesearchaeota archaeon. Lineage (GTDB taxonomy): Archaea > Nanobdellota > Nanobdellia > Pacearchaeales > GW2011-AR1 > ARS1301. Next base: position 21,780 of record CAZEFN010000011.1, on the reverse strand, counting down.
AAAAGTATAAGTGTCATAAAAATTGTCTAGGTTGTTTTCTTTCTTTTTCATTTCCTTAAAAGATAAAGAATTATTTCTAGTCCATCCATGTGCCCTTGCAAGTTTTAAGTTTTCATAAAATTCTTCATTATCTGCGCAAATCATTCCTCCTTCAATTGTTGAAAGGTGATGGCCGACAAAAAAAGAAAAAGTTGAAGCAAATCCAAAATTTCCTAAATTAATTTCAGCATATCTAGAACCTAGAGATTCGCAATTATCTTCTAACAATAAAATATTATTTAAATCACAAAAAGATTTAATTTTGTCTATATCTGAACAAAAACCTAAGGCATTAGTTAAAAAAAATGCTTTAACATCGGGATATTCTTTATAGCCTTTTTTTAATATCTCTGAAGATACATTTAATGTTTCTTTTTCTATATCTAAAAGAATAGGTATTAAGCCGAGTTGAATTATTGGCATTATATTTGTTGGCCAAGTTAATCCTGAAACAAAAATTTTATCTCCTTCCTTAAGTTTTTTTGTATTAATTAAAGTTTGAATCAATAAAAGATTTGCACAGCTTCCATTTGAGACAAATACAGAATATTTTCTTCCTTGTTTTAAAGAAAAATTTTTCTCAAATTTTTCGCATTCTTCATTCATACTAAGAATTTTTGCTCTTGAAATAAAATCACAAAGTTTTTTCTTTGTATCTTCTTCGTTGAAGAAAGTTGATTTAATTAATTTTATTTTTGATCTCATTTTTAGGTTAATTATTAAAAAGGATGCGGAAAATACTTTTATATCTTTCTAAGACAATTAAAATTCAATATTTAAAAGATTAATCTTTTAAATAGAAGTTTATTCATAAATTATGAGATCATTAAGAATTTTTTTCAGATGTTGTTTACCTGTCGAATCTTTAAATAAAAATATTGATAGGCCTTTTGGATTGAAAAAGAGAGATCTAATATTAAAAAGTTTAAAATCTCTTCTAGAAAGTTGTTCAGAAGTAAAAAATAAAATTAAATTTAATATTATAGACGATTCTAGTGGTGAGGAATTTATAAAAGAATTGGAAAGGTTGATGAATAATTATCCTTTTGAATATAAGATACATAAAAATAAATTTAAGAATAATGGCCTTTCTTTGAAGGAAACATTTAAACTTGCTGAAAAAGCTAAAGAAGATATTTTTTATTTTTGTGAAGATGATTATATTCACTTAAAAGAAACTATCCCAGAAATAATAACTCTTTATGAAGAAAAACCATTTAATAAAAAATATTTTGGTGTTTTTCCAGCAGATGATCCAGGTAGGTATATCTATGTTCAACCCACATATTTATTTTTAGGGAAAAATAAATACTGGAGAACCACAATAAATACTACATGTACTTTTTTTATTAATAAAAAAATTTTTCATAAATTCAAAGAAAACTTTTTTGGATTAGCTGAATTTAATATAAAGGGGTGGGGAGGCGAAAATGAATATCTCGTACCTTTATGGAAAAAAATCCCTTGTTTTGTTCCAGTTAATTCTCTTACTGCACATATCGAAACAAAAGACACCTTACCCCCTTTTATAGATTGGAAAAAGATTATAGAAAGAATAAAGATTAATTAAAAGCACTTAAACTTTCTTTATTATTTATTATAAATAATCTTTTTTTATGCAAGATGTTCTTATAATAAATATCTCTTAATTTTTTATATAATTTAAAAAAGAACTTATTTAAAATCATTTTTTCATCTCCTCTAATTTATCTCTAAAAGAGAGTATTTCTTCTGAAGATAGTTTAGGCGTTCTTACTGAACAAACATATTCCCCTTTTCTTCCTTTAAAAAAAGAACTGTCTTTTGAAAAATCTTGTCTTTTGAAAAAAAGTTGGTCTTCCCAAGAAAAATCATATCCTCTAAATTTGTTTGAAGGGAGAGCACTATTATATATCCTTGCACCAGGGTAAGGAACTAAGATTGTAGAATCCCATCCATCTGGATGAACTTTCTCAACCCATCTTAGGGTTTTTTCAGCATCAGCAAAACCTTCTCCAGGATTACCAAAAATTAAAAAGGCTTTATACTTTATTCCTCTTTCTTTAATTGCTTTTGCAGTAAATGTGTTCATATCTACATTACATTTTTTGTTAATTAATTTTAAGACCCTGTCAGAACCTGATTCAACGCCAGAACATAATTCTACAAATCCTGCGGAATAAAGACTCTCAACAAGAGAAGGCCTTTTTGCTATGATATCTGATCTTACAAATCCCCTATGTTGGTACTTTCTTTTACTTAATACATCACAAAGCTCTTCTAGTCTTGAAGGATTTGAATTTAATTCATCATCGTACCACATAAAAGAATCAAAACCAAAATTATCTTTTAAATAATCCAATTCTTTTAAAACCTCTTGAGAATTCTTCAAGCGCATATGTCTATACATAGGAATATCTCTTCCACTACAAAAAACACAATTAAAAGGGCATCCTCTTTGGCTCATGATTGTAGTAGTTTTTTTTCCTTGTAAAGAATAGTTATAAGAATTTATATCAATTAAACTTCTATCAGGAATAGGAGATTGATTTATATCTTTAAGAAAACCTCCCTCGACCCACTTTGAGTTTTCCTTAAAAAATAATAAAGGATCAAAATTCTCTCCTTCTCCAGAAAAGATAATATTAAAATTGTTTAAAGAATCTACATTGGGTTCCTTTTCTTTATGTCTCAAGGGAAACATTGCAGAAGCATGGGGGCCACCTAGGATAGTTTTTGTTTCAGGGGATGATCTTTTAATTAACTCATTCATTTCAAAAACAAAAGGAAATTGAGGTGTTGTGCAAGAGAAACCAATAATATTTTCTTTCCCAATTAAATATTTTAATTCTTCAAGATAATTTGTTTTTCCTGCAAAATCATATATTGGCGCTTTTACGCCTTTCTCTTCAAAACTTGTTGCTAATTGAACTATCCCCAAATTAGGAAAAACTCTTTCATTTATAAGAAAAGGTGAAGGAGGATTTATCAAAGCTATTTTTCTTTCCATAATAAATATGAAAGAATATTCTTTTAAAAGATTGTTGTTTTATACTAGTTTTTAATGTGATAATCTTTTTCTCAATTCTAAAACGAGCCAGCAAGGAGGCAACCAAAATGCAGTATTTTTGAATCTTCTTTTTTTCTGAACTATCTGAGGAATGAAACCAACTTTTCTCATTTGATCCAAAATTTCTTTCTCAGTCCATCTACATACATGACAATTATAAATATTTTTTTGATTTTTTCTTGCATAATCAAGTTTTGTATAAGGTATAGAAATATAACAGATACCTTCATCTTCAAGCAAATCATAAACTTGTGCCATTAAGTACAAAGGATTCTTAATATGTTCCAAAGTTTCCATTATAAATATTGTTTTAAACTTTTTATCAAAATTGGGCAATTTTTTTGTTATATCTGCTTTAATAAAATTATAATTTCCTTTTAAGGATTCTTTCCCCCCAATATCAAGAATGTCTGCGTCCTGAATACTATGATATTTTAAAAACCCTCCAGACCCCCCTCCAATATCTAAAACAGGAAATCTTATATTGAATTTATAATTTCTATAAGCTCTTCTATACCAAGATAAATCATTTTGTTCTGCTTCATTTTTCCACCATTCTTCAACAATATTCTCTTTCATTAATTAGATTAAAAAAGATATTTAAAAATTTATTGGATAATTTTCATTAGTAATTTTAAATCTTCCCTCTCCACCCCTTTAATCAAAAACATAATTCCAAAATAAATTCCTGCACCGAGGAGAATTTCCAAAATTCCAAGATAGATATTCATATCAAAATAAAATTGAAAGGATAACAAGAATAATACCATTATAATTCCTGCAAACATTGCCTTGCTAAAACCAATCCAGGATATTTGTGTTTTGAATAATTTTTTAGATTTTATTCCAAGAATCATTAAATAAAAAAATCTACTCAAACATGTTGCAATTGCTACTCCTACGACAACATATTCTTGGGGGAATTTAAGGAGATATTTTATTAAAATATAATTTAATATGATATTAAGGACCAATGAAATCGTAACATATTTTGAAAGATAATTTGCTTTTTCTGCTGACTGAAATATAACTGAATACAGGTCTGTAAGAGGATGTATTAAAATCAAAAATGCAAGGGCATAAAGAGGCAATGTCGCGAGAAGATATTCTTTTCCATAAATAGCGAGGATAAAATATCTTGCTATGACAATTATTCCAAGAGCAGAAGGAATTGCTAAAATAAAAATATATCTGGATGCTTTTTTGAATGCTATTCCTATCTTTCCATTAAGCTGAGTAAAAACAGGGAGGAGCACATTTGAAAAACTCAGGAGGGGGGTTATAGCAAAAACAAAACTCAATGCCACACGATAATATCCAATATATTCTGAACTTACAAATCTTCCTAACATTAAAGTATCAATTGCCCCAAAAAAAACCAAAGATACAGAAGTAATTGTCATTGACAATATATATTTTGATATTCTCTTATTTTCAATATTTTCTGTTTTTCCAAATAGTATGTTTCTATTTTTTCCTAAAAGAAAAAATTCTAGGATAAACACCACTAAAAAAGCAAAAGACATCCCAATAAATATTCCTGCAACAGCAAATTCATTTTCAAGAAAATAAAATACCAGTATAACAAATAAAATTTTGAGAACTTCAAAGGTAACTTCCAAAATAAAATATATTTTTAATTTTTTTAAAGAAACAAATATTGATTTAAAGAAATTAGTAAATGAAAGCGTGGCGATATAAACTAATGATGCTAAAAGAGGGATTAAAATAACTGGTTTTAAAAAAATATTTACCGCAAGAAATTTGCTTATTAAAGATAATATTAAAACAGTTACTACTATTAAAATTAATTTTATTTTGAAAAGATATCTAAAAATACTTCTTGCCTGAATTAAATTATTTTTTCCAATCTTTTCAGAAAGATATCTTATAGAGGTATTATTTATTCCAGCGTCGGTAAAAATGAGGGCGATTATAACAATAGATAAAACCAAATTATAAACACCAAACATTTCTGGCATCAGCATTCTTGCAAGAATAATTGTGAAAATTAAACCTCCAAACTTTGAAACGAGATTTGTTGCGAAATTCCAACCAGCGTTTTTTGTTGTTTGCAAAGTTAAACTTTCTTCCATAAATTAATTAGATAGAATAGTTTAAAAGATTTTTTAAAAATTACCTTAAAGATATTAATTTATTCTTTTTTACTAAAATTATTATTTTCAGAAGTTGCTCCTGGAATATCAAGCCAGTCTTTGTTTTTTCTTAATTTTTCATTTAATCTCCAGACTTCTTCAAGCAAATAAGGACGATAAAGGTTTTCTCTTGCAAGATAAATTAATGCATTTAAATCCTTTGGAAAACACTTTCCTCCAAAACCAAAATCTCCATCTGGCCCAGGAACATCGATATTTCTTGCAATTCTCTTATCCATTAAAATTGCTTTTTTTATTTTTTCATAATCAACTCCAACTGAATTGCAAATCTGATATATTTCATTTGCAAGAGCAATTTGCCCTGCAAGCATTACATTTGCAGCATATTTTATCATTTCAGCTGTGTCTGTATCAACAAAAATATATTCTGCATCTGGAAATAAAGGCTTGTATATTGATTCAACTATTCTATAATCTTGTTCTCTGTTTGCACCTATAATAATTCTATTTGTATTAAGCATATCTTCAAGAGCATGTTTTTCTCTTAAAAATTCAGGATTAAAAGCAAAATTAAAATCAAATCTTTCTTCTAATTTTCTGGTTGTTCCTGAAACAGCTGTTGAGCGTATTATCCCAAGGGGTTTTTTTTCTTTAAAAACACCAGAAAGAGTTTCAATAGAATTATAAATAGGAGAGTAATCAATTTCTCCACTTGCTTTCATAGGTGTTGGAACACAGATAAAAACAGCTTCTGATTCTTTTAACACAGAAGGATTAGTATAAGGTTCTTTATATTTATCATAAGCAAGTATCTCATGTTTTTTTTCAAGAACCTTTGCAGCTGTTCCTCCAACAAAACCCATGCCAATAATTCCAATTTTCATAAAAAAATACAATTAAATTTCTATTTAAGTATTGTTGTTTTATTCTTCAATTTTCCTTATTATATCTGCAAATGCTGGACGCGTAATTAAAACTCCTGCTGTTATTCCGATTATTGTTGTTATTGCAAAACCTTTTAGCAAACCTGCTCCGGCCCAGATTAATGGAAGCAGTGCGACTAGTGCAGTAAAATATGCACCGAGGATAATTGCAAACGCCCGTTTTAATTTTTGTTTTATTGTCAGGGCCACTTTTTGCCTTGCCTCGTCGAGGATTATTATTTGCTGGTCAATTCCTGTTCCAATTGTCGCAAGAATTCCTGCAATGCTTGGCAAATCAAGATTCCATCTGATAAATGACGCAACACCCAAGATAATAATTATTTCTGAAATACTTGTGAGCAATAAAGCAAGAGAAGATTTTATTTTTTTATATCTTATAAAAATTATAATTGCTACTGCTGAAAATGAAACAATTGCTACAAGAAAAATTGATTTTAAAAATTCTGTTCCGAGCAAAGGGGAGATTGTGTCAATCTTTATAATTTCTAATTTGTAAGGCAAACTTCCTGTAATTAAAATTGTCTGGAGTTTGTGCATTGATTGTTTTGCATCATTATATGCTTCATCATTTGTTGAACCAGAACCAGAACCTGAAACAGAAATTTGTGTTGTAACTCTTCCTTTTAAATTTTCGCTGATAAACAAACTCTCTTCTTCGAGAAATTTGTCATCGAGATAAAAATCAAGTTTTTTTTCAAGATAATTTCCAGAGGACGTTACATTGACTGCAATATCTTTTGTTATCTCTGCATGCCTTTCTGCTGCTGCCTGGCTAAGATAAACCACAAATTCAAACTGGCAAACATAACCAGAACCAGATGCTCCACAGCTTCTTATTCCTGCGCAAGTTGCATCATTACGGCAAATAGAAGAGATATCTTTATCACCTCCAGTAAAAACCGTTTCATTTCCTATTTTTGCCTCAAACTTTCCTTGCTGAGAAATTAATTCCTTTAAATCATTTGGTGTTGCTCCTGCAATTTCAATTAACATAAAATTATCTCCTGATAAATCAGAAACAGGCAAAACCTTTAAATCAGTCAAACCATAAACATTCAAACGATTACTCACAACATCAACCAAATCACGAACTTCTCCCGACGACAAATCATAATCCTGTGCCTTAATCAGTGCTCTTGAACCCCCTGCTAAATCAAGCCCGAGTTTAATATTTGTCTTTGGTATTTCAGAAACAATTATTTTTGGTGCAGAATTTGTGAATAATATTACTTCTGAATCTTCAATTTGTATAATTGTTTTTATTTTTTCTTCTGAAATAAATTTAGTTGAAATTATTTTTGAAAAATCTTCTATAGAGTTTATTGTTTCTCCGTCGATGGAAGTAATTATTTGCCCTTGTCTTAAACCCTGCTCAAACGCAGTTGAATTTTTTTCAATACTTTTTATGACAACTCCTTTTTTGTTTAAATCAAGGGGATTTCCAAATATTGACAATAGAGAAAAGACTAATAAAATAATTAACAGCCAGATTTTCCAAGTAAATTTAAATTTCATTTTTCTGCATACCATTTTAATATTGATACATTTGTTATCCAGGTATTGATTAAATCAAAACCCAAACCGATTAATAGGACTGTGAAAATCTGAGTTAAGACAATTGAAAAAGACATAACAATAATTAATGCCAATGCCATTGTGAGAATAGAAGTCATAGTCATTGTTATTCCGGTTTTAAATGCTCCAAAAATTCTTTGATTGATTGTTCCGTCTTTTCTTTTTAGGACTCTTGTCGTCAATAAAATGTCTGTGTCAACAGAATAACCAATTAACATCAAAAACGCGACAATTCCTGCCGTGGACATTTTTATTTGCAAAATATCAGCGAGAACAAGAGTCATTAAAATATCTGCAAATGCCGAGATAATAACTGCGGACGAAGGAACAAATGTTCTGAAAATTATGAAAACAACAAGTGCCATAAAAATAAATGCAATTAAAATTGCAATTAAAAGTTGTTTGTAAAAATTCGTGCTTAATGTTGAACCAGTGAATTCAAAACTGCTGTTGTCTGAATTTAATTCATAACCCATATATTCCTCAAGAACTTGTTTTGTTGTTTCTATATTTGATTTTGTTTCTATTAAAAGTGCTTTTCGTTCATGAGTTAGTAAATCATAAATTTCTCTTGTATTTATATCTTCAAGTTTATCTGATAATTCATTGACTAATTTTTCTGCGTCGATGTTTCCAGTTAATGTTGCAGATGTTCCGCCTGTCAGAGAAATGTCTTTGTAAATAAAATCATTGTTTGTTTGATAAAAATAAACAAGATATCCAAAAGAAAAGATCATCATTAATAAAGGAAGGACTAATAATTTCTTGTAATTTTTATTGTACCAGTTTTCTATTTTTTGTGTGTCCATTTTATTTTTTATTTTTATCGGGTTCTCATCCAATGCGCGGACCGGGATTCGAACCCGGGTCATCTGCTTGGAAAGCAGAGATTCTACCACTGAACCATCCACGCATTAAATAATATTTACTTTGATGTTTTAAAGTTTATGATATGCACTCGGTAGGATTTGAACCTACGACCTACGCATTAGGAGTGCGTTGCTCTATCCATCTTGAGCTACGAGTGCATGCGGAAGACAGGACTGCTCAAGCCCACGCTCGCTTTCAGTTGTGAGGCGATTCTCGTGTAAACTCTCGTCGAACCTAGGTTCTCATCCTGCAATGCGGAAGACAGGATTCGAACCTGCGTAGGCACTAAGCCACGAGAGCCTTAATCTAGCCCATTTGACCACTCTGGCACTTCCGCTTAATTTTATGCATAATCGCGAATATAAAAAGGTTTATAAAATAAAAAATATCTCTAAATTCAAAAGTAAATTCCCACAGAAAATTTTCATTCGTAAATTTTATAAAGGAGGAAATAATAAAATTTACAAGACAGCCATAATAGGTTGGAAACACCTGGTCTCATTCCGAACCCAGAAGTTAAGCTTCCTATGTTGATGGTGGTAGTGGCCGACAAGCTGCAAACCCTTCAAGCTGTCTTGCTTAATTTTATAAAATAGAATAATCATTGAATTTATGGAAAAACTGAAATTTTATCCTGCGAAAATTGAAATTTTAGAAAAGGTTCTGAAAAGTGGTGAACGAAAAGTGTTTAATTTTTTGAATTCCCATGATATTTATCATTTTAAAAAAACAAAAGAGTTTAATAATGCTCTAAATAATTTAAAAGAAAATTCTATAAACATTCCTGATGGAACTATTGTTTCTTTTTTTTTAGGATGTAAAAAGATGAGAGGAACAGAGTTTGTTTATTTCGTCTTAGAAAAACTTTCATTTATAAAAGAGAAAAAACATTTTTTTGTTGGTTTTGAAAAAGAAGAGATAAATAAATTATTAAAAAAATTTAAATCAATAAAAAAAGAAAAAGTGTTTGGATATAATCCTCCTTACATAAAAACAAATGAATTTGAAAAAGAAGAGATAAATAAAATAGCCCAATTAATAAATAAGGCAAAAGCAGATTATGTGTGGGTTGGTCTTCCATGCCCAAAGCAGAATATTCTCACAAGAGATTTATTTAAAAAAACAAGTGCAGAAAAATTTTTTAATGTTGGGGCTGCATTGGATTTTATTATAGATAAGAAAAAAAGCGCTCCAATATTTTGGCAAAATCTAGGGATAGAATGGCTCTATAGATTATTAACTGATTTTAAATATTCTAAAAAAAAGGTTTGGAGAAGTTTGATAGGAAGTTTTTATGCTCTCTTTTTGTTGTAGAAAAAATTCAATAAAAATCATAAGTCATGTTATCCTTTTCTATGACATTTTCAAAAAGAAGATTATGTGGTTGATAAGTGCATCTTGGACATTTTCCAATTTTTATTTTTTCAGCCATTTCCCAATGCTGTTTGCCCCCCCAAAATCTTTTTACCTCTTCAACATCATTTATATTTTCAATTGTTAATTGAGGGTCTCCCCGTCTATCGCAACATAATCCTAAATTAAATCCTTCTTTATTATCTGTTGGAGGTTCAAAAACAGCAGTCATGAAAACAGCATGACAATTCCTAAATTTATGGGTTCGATTGAGATCTCCATCAAATTTATGGGTTACTGAAAAAATCTTAAAAACTTCATCTTCAAGAGTTCTTGCCTTTTCAATTTGTCTCCAAAATCCTTCTATGTCTGAATAAGAAAAAGCCATAAAAGATTCTTTATCCTTTTCCATTTTTATTTTATCCCAAGAAATTCCATAAGGTCTTAAATGGAAGTTTCTGCAGCCAATCTCTTTTGCTATTTTTGCTGCTTGATAAATATCCTTTATATTTCCAGGATGCATTAAAAATTTATAACTTACCCCATGCCCTTGTCCTTCTCTACCTAATTCTTTTCCTTCCTGAACAGAAGTTAATTTTCTTATATTTTCAATAACTTTATCAAATTTATCTTTGCCTTTTAATTGTTCATATGTCTCTCTTGTTCCTGCATCAACACTAACCCCCACCCAAGTGCAATCTGTCAAAGATTCTAAATGTTTGTCGATATAAGTTCCATTTGTAACAACACCTACTCGAATATTATTTGCTCTTAACCTTTTTATAAGATCTGAAGTATAAGGATTACTTAAAGGCTCTCCGCCACCAGCAATACAAACGGCCTCAACGCCTTTCCAATAAGAATGATTACTCCAATTAGGAAGAAAATCAGCTATTTGATCTAATGCCTCAGAAGAGAGCTGTTTTGGATTTTTTTTCTGTATATAATCTGCATTACACCAAATACATTTAAGATTACAAATATTTGTTGGATCTATTGTTACTAGTCCTGGTGCAGGTAAAATTTCTCCTTTTACAATATCTCTCCAACGATAAACTTGAGATAATAACTTATCACTATTAAAAGGATTAAATCTATCTGTCCATTCTTCCATAGAAAATATAAAAAAAGACATTTTTAAAGATTTGTTTATTAAAGAAGGCATGAAACCCCTCTTCTCAAAATTCCAAATTCAGAACCAAATAGAAGAATTTTTTAAAAATGTTAAAGACAAATCTCCTAAAGAAATTAAAAAAATAAAACTCCTTGCAATGAGCAAAAATATTCCTCTAAAAGAAAAAAGAAAATTATTTTGTGGAAAATGTTTTTCTGTTTATAAAAATCCAAAAATAAGAATTAAAAATAAAACTAAATCAGTTGAATGTGAGAATTGCAGAAATATCGCGAGATGGAGATTATGATTTCTTAAACTCTGCAACAAGTTTTATTAAATCTGTTTGCCCTAAAAAAACAGAACGACAGCATAATCTTTCTATCCCAAGTTCATCTAAAACTTTGCCTGCAGGTTCTCTGGCTTCTGTTCTTTGCTTAAATTCTTCCCACAAATGTGCAATTGGTTTTCCGCATGAAAAGCATCTAACTGGTATGATAATTTTATTTTCCTCCTATAATATTTAATCCTTTATTTGTTAGTTTATACTCATAAGGATAATTTTCTTTTGAAATGTAAAGTAATTTACCCAATAAACTTAATTCTAAGTAAACTTTATTCTTTTTTAAATCTTTTGATATCTCTTTGGCTGTTTTCCGAGGATTTTCTTTTAGAAAAGAAAGTATGGACTTATGAAAATTAGGTATCTCACCTTCTCCCTTATAAAGAAGGGAAAAAAGATTTGTTTTTTTAGTATGTTTTAAATGAGGATAAATTTTTCTATAAAATCCATTAAGATTGTAACCAATAAGAGATGCCCCATCATACCCATTATATAGATTAAGTTTTTTTAGGTGTTTTGAGTAAATTTTAATTAGATCATTATTTTTGCATGCCCAGCGAAAAGATTTATTGTAAGTGTGAAATTTCTGATGGACGAGTAATGGAAGTTTGTGATATATGCGGAGAAAAAGTTTGGGGAGAAAAAATGTTCAATACAATTGTTAAAAATATGAATGACGCTCGTGATAGTGGAGATTTGTGTCATATGAATAACACATGTGATATTGAATTTAACTCTAATCTTAGATAGTTTTTTAAATAGAATATTTCTGGATATTTTATGACAAGAAAAAAACCAGTGAGAACTCGGGGAAAGTTGCAATTTAGCAAGTATTTTCAAGAATTAAAAAAAGGCGACGCTGTTGCAGTTGTTGCTGAAGTAGCAATGCAACCGAGATTCCCAAAACGATTGCAGGGGAAAACAGGAATTGTGGAAGGAAAAAGAGGCGAGGCTTATGTGATAAATATAAAAGATATTCATAAAGAGAAAAAGTTTTTAATTGAACCAATCCATTTAAGGAGAATAAAATGATATTAAATAAAGAACCAATAAGCATGGCAGAGGCAAGAAAATTCCTTAGCAAACAAGATGAAAAAGAAGCAGAAGTAAATGCTTTTATTAATAAGTTTGTGAAAATAAATCAAGAAGAAACAAAAGATTTGAAAGAGAAATTAATTTCACTTGAATTGATGAAGATGAAACCAGAGCACATATCTAAAATAATAGATATGCTTCCAGAAGATGAAGAAGATATAAATAAAATTTTTACAGATGTATCTTTAGATGAAGATGAAACAAAAAAAATACTCGATATTACCAAGGAGTTTAGATAATAAAAATGCCTCGCGAAGAAAATGCCGTGATTTTAGAATTTTTACCAAATGGTTATCCTTTGGAAAAAAAGATGATTCCAATAGTTCAGGCTGTGGGTGAAAAAAGTTTTGTTCTTTTAGAACTAGTTCCTCGAAGAGATGTTGTTCTTGAACTTGGAGAAAAAGTTTATATTGGCGAAGGTAAAAGGGATAAAATTTATTATATACTTGGAAGATTAAACAGAGAAAAATTAACAGAGACAGCGAAGAATCAATTGCAAGAATTTATAAAGCAAGCAGTTAAGGAAAGAGAACAGGAATTTATTGATTTTTTTAATCAATGCGAGGCAATAAACAAGAGAGTCCACCAAATTGAACTTTTGCCGGGGCTTGGAAAAAAACACATGATAGAAATACTCAAACAAAGGGAAAAAAAAGAATTTAATTCTTTTGCAGATATGAAAGAAAGGGTTCCAAATCTTCCTGATCCTGAAAGAGCAGTGGGAAAAAGAATTCTTCAAGAATTAACTAGTTTTGAACGGTATAATTTATTTGTAAAATGAGAGCAAAATTAAAAATTTTCCATTCATCTTCTAAATTTAAAGGGGTTTTTAGAGAATGAATGAACAAAAAAAAGAAAATTACAACGAGAGAATTATAAGGATTTTATCAAAAGATATTCCGGGAAATATGACTCTTTATTCCGGATTAACGAGGATAAAAGGAATTTCATGGGCAGTGTCTAATGCAATTTGCAAATTACTTAAATTTGATAAAAGAAAGAAAGTCGGAGAATTAACAAGAGAAGAAATTGATAAAATAGAAAAATTTATGAAAAACCCAGATATGAAATCGTTTTTAAAAAATAGGGTAAAGGATTTTGAAGTTGGAGAGGACAAACACATCATTGGTTCTGATTTAGAATTAAGAAAAGATTTTGATATCAAGAGGCTAAAAAAAATAAAAAGTTATCGGGGATTAAGACACGCTTCTGGATTGCCATTAAGAGGGCAGAGGACAAAAAGTAATTTTAGGAAAAATCGTTCAAAAGGAGCAGGAATTAAAAAGAAAAATAAAAAAACAGAAAAGAGTGGTTTTCAGGGGAATAAAAAATGAAACGAAAACATAAACAATATTCAAGACCAAAAAGACCTTTTGATAAAAAAAGATTTGAAGAAGAGGCAGAAATAAAAAAAGAATTTGGATTGAAAAATAAAAAAGAAATATGGAAATCAGATGCTAAGATAAAATCAATCAGGGAAAAAGCAAAAAAACTTATTTCTTCAAATGAAGAAGAACAAAAAAAATTATTTGAAAAATTGCAAAAAATAGGACTAAAAGTTAATTCAATTGCAGATGCTCTTGGTTTAGAAAAAAAAGATTATCTAAAAAGAAGATTGCAAACAATGGTTTTTGAAAAAAAATTAACACCCACAATAAATACAGCGAGGCAAAAAATTACTCATAAAAAAGTTCTTGTTAATGGAAAAATTATTGACAGTCCATCTTATATTGTTCCTGTTTTATTAGAAAATAAAATTTCATTAGTAGAAAAAAAGAAAAAAGAAAAAAATGAAGTGGGAGAAAAAGAAAATGAGTGAAGAGATTAAGAAAAAAACCAAAGAAATTGAAGCTGTTGTTAATATTTATACTTCATTTAATAATACCATTGCGCATGTTACTGATATGTCTGGAAGAACACTTGCAAAAGTTACAGGAGGAGTTGTTACAAAACATAGTCGTTTAAAGGCAAATCCTACGATTGCGATATTTATTGCAAAAAGATTAAGTGAAGAACTCAGAGATATTGGAGTAAAAATTCTTTATGTTAGAATTAGAACAAAAACAAGAAATCCTGCACCAGGACCTGGGGCAAATGCAATTATCAAAAGTCTGACACGGGAGGGTTTTAAAATTGTGAATATACTTGATACAACAAAAATTCCACGCGGTGGGCCTAAGAAAAAAGGCGGAAGAAGAGGTAGAAGAGTTTAAAAATTAAAAATTCGAAGAATTAAAATGGAAATAATTGAAAAAAAAGAAAATCAGCTGATAATAAAAGCAAAAATAGAAGAAGAATTAGCAAATGCTATTCGTCGTTCTGTTAATAAAATTCCAATTGTTGCAATTGAAGATGTTGAGATTTCAAAAAATGATTCTCCACTTTATGATGAAACAGTTGCGCATCGCCTTGGTTTAATACCTTTGAAATTAAAAAAATTCAATGAAAAAAAACCATTTGAACTGAATTTGGATGCAAAAGGAGAGGGTTTTGTTTATTCTGGCGACATGAAAGGGGATATTGAAGTTGTTTATGACAAAATTCCAATTACTTATCTCAAAAAAGGAGAGGTTGTTAAAATATTAGCGACGACAAAAGAGAATACTGCAAGTGAGCATGCAAGATTTTCTCCAGGATTTATTTTTTATAAAAATATTGCTGAAATTAAATTAGAGAGTAATTGCCCAAAAGAGATTATTGATATTTGTCCAAAGAAAGTTTTTAATGAAAATGCAGGAAAAATTAAAATTGAAAATAAGGACAAATGTAATCTGTGTGGTTTGTGTGTTGAATATTGTAAAAAACAAGGAAAAGATTTTATTGATGTTAAACCTTCAGATGAATTATTAATTGCAATAGAATCATTTGGACAAATTAATTCCAAGGATATTTTTGAAAAATCAGTTGAAATTCTAAAAAAGAATTTGAATGAATTTTCTAAAGGAATTAAATAATTCTAAAGATTTTTATATTGTTTATTCTGTTTAAAATTATCAGTTGATGTGCGGGTGTGCCGGAGCGGTCAAACGGGACAGACTCAAGATCTGTTGGCTTAGTGCCTACGAAGGTTCGAATCCTTTCACCCGCATAAACTTTAAATACCCTTTTTATCTCAAATTTTTACTGCGAGTTAACGCGTTAGCAGAAGAGCGTTTTCTCTATAATAAAATGACTAAATCAAAAACAAAAATTTCAAAACAAGCAGAAAGAAAAACAAATCCCTTATTAGTTGAAATAATAAACAGCGCAAAAAAAAATAATTCCTGGAAAGAAATTGCAGAAAAATTAGCGAGCCCAAGAAAGAACAGAAAAAATATAAATTTAAGTGAGATAAATAAAACTGAAGGAGATGTTATTGTTGTTGGAAAAGTTTTATCTCAGGGGGATATTCATAAAAAAAGAAAAATTGTTGCATTGAATTTTTCTAAAAAAGCAGAGGAAAAATTAAAAAAAGCAGGTTGTGAAGTTATAACTATTTCAGAAGAAATTAAAAAAAATCCTGAAATGAAAGGATTAAAAATTTTAAAAAATGGTTAAAATTATTGACGGAAAAAATGCAGTAATTGGGCGTCTTGCAAGTTATGCTGCAAAAGAAGCCTTAAAAGGAGAAGATATTATAGTTGTAAATTGCAGGGATGTTTTAATTACAGGAAATAAAAAAAATATCAAAAAAGAATTTGAAGAAAAAAGAAAGCGGGTGGGAAGTGGACAAAAAGGACCAAAGATTTCTCAATTAAGTTACCAAATTGTAAAAAAAGCGATTCGGGGAATGCTTCCAAATTATAGAATGGGGCGGGGAAAGATTGCATTGCAAAAAATAAAATGTTATGATGACGAACCAGAAGAATATAAAGAAAAAGAAAAGATTTCAATGAAAAAAGAAGTTATAAAAAGCATTAAAATTAGGGATATAAGAAAATGAAAATAATTGTTTCAGGGAAAAGAAAAAGAGCAATTGCGAGAGCTATTTTAACAGAAGGGAAAGGCAGTGTGACAATAAATGAAGAGGATTATAAAAATCTGCAATTGTTTGATAAATTGAAAATAGGAGAACCATTGAGAATTTGTGAAAACATTTTAGGAAAAATTAATTTTGATGTTAAAATTAGAGTTAAAGGCGGTGGTGAAAAAGGGCAAATTGAAGCAGCCAGAGTTGCACTTAGCAGAGCAATAAATAATTTTGCAAAAAACAAAGAACTTACAGAAGCATTTATGAATTATGACAGAAATTTGCTTGTTGCAGATGTTCGACGTAAAGAAGCTTACAAGCCAGGCGATAGTAAAGCAAGAAGCAAGAGACAAAGTTCAAAGAGATAATTTTAGGCATATTATTTTATTCCTAATCTTTCTAATTTGTTCTGAACATGATTGAATAATGTTGGTGAAATTATTTGTTGGTGTTTTCCGTCGTGAATTTGATGATTAAACTTAACTTTTCCAATGTATGTGAAATTTTTTAGAATTTTTTTTAAACCATTCACAGAAAGATTGTGTTTTTTTGAAAGTTTATTGAGAGAAATATTTTTTACCAAAAATTCTTCAAAAATTTCCTCGACTTCGCGGAAGTTCTGCGCAGGAATTAATTTTTTTTCCATGAACTTATAACCAAATGGGGGGCGAGACATTATTGCTCCTTGTGATGCTTTTTTTATCATTGAATTTTTTTGAGGATTTCCAATTTCTGAAAATTTTCTAAAAGATTCAAGATTTTTTGATTCTATTTTTTCAGAAATATATTCTTTAAATTTTTCTTCATCATTTGGAGCAAACCTTAAACAAATGTTGCATAAAGGAACACGAAATTTTTCTAGATTCTTTTCTGATTCATAAGAACACTTAACACATTTTGTCATTTGAATAAAGATTTCCAAATTTTATTTTCAAACAACTGTTGATTATCTTTGAATAAAATTATTTTAATCCCTAATTTTTTAGCAGGTTCAAGATTCCATTTTTGATTGTCAATAAATAAACATTCTTCTGGTTTTAATCTTAATTTTTTTAGGATCAATTTATAAATTTTAGGATTTGGTTTTCGCATTCCTACATCACAAGAAAAAACCACCACATTAAATTTATCTATTAAATTATTATCAATTAATCTATGAGATTTTTTTGAAAGAGACCATTGATCTGAAAGAATTGCAATTTTATATCCTTCTTTTTTTAATTTAAATGCGAATTTGTATAGTTTTTTATTAATCTTAAAATTATTTTTATATGCTTTTGAATAATCTTTAATTAATTTTTTTTGAGTTGTCTTAAGATTCTTGGAAATTTGAATTAATGTTTTTTTTTCTGAAATTTCTCCGGTAATAGATTTTGAATAAGCGGTATCAATTGAATCAAAATATTGGTCTAAACTTATTTTTAATTTTTTGGCGATGTATTCATGGACTCCTAAGGGATTATTTTTTCTTCTTGAAATAAAAGAAGATCTTCCTAAAGATAAAACCCCTCCGATGTCAAAGATAATTGCTTTTATTTTCATTTTATTTTTTTGTGAAAGATATTTTTTCAAGTTTATCCTGAACTTTATTGAATAATTCATGAGATATTAACGGGGCGTGCTGTCCGTCTGAAATTTGGCCTGCAAATTTTACCTTACCTATATAAGTCATGTTCTTTAATAATTTTTTTATGCCTGCTGTTGTCATTGAATATTTTTTAGCTAACTTTGTTAAAGAAATATTTGAGTTAAGAAATTCTTTAAATATTTTTATTATCTCTTCTTCTTGATAAGGGATTAATTTTTTCTCTAAAAGTCTGTAACCTTTTGGTGCTTTGGTTATGAATCCGCCTTCTTTTGCTTTGCGCTGCATTCCGAACTTTGTTCTTTCCCCAATTATATTTCGTTCAAATTCTGCAAATGCTGAAATTATATGAAACATTAATTTCCCAGAAGCAGAGGTTGTTTCTATCTTGTCCTGAAGTGAAACAAAATCAACTCCTAAATCTTTTAGTTTATCTATTGTTAAAATTAAATCTTTTAAACTTCTTGAAAATCTGTCTAATTTGTAAATAAAAATTGCTGAGAATTTTTTTGCCTCTGCATCCTGGAGCATTTGCTGCATTTCTGGGCGTTTCATGTCTTTTGCTGATTTGCCTTCATCGCGATAAATTTTGAAAATTTCATAGCCAAGTGCTTTTGCATAGTTTTCTAAAGATTCTTGTTGGGCATCTAGGGAAAATCCATGCTGTACTTGGTCTTGGGTGGAGACACGCACATAAATTGCTGCTAAGGGTTTGTTGAGAGTTGTCATTTTAGTTTCGTTTTCCAATATTTTTCTAGGGTGGTTTTATTTATCTTTTTATTTAAATTATTAATAAATATCTCTATTAAGTCTGTAGGAAGAGATTTTTGAAATTTCTTGAGATTTTCCCATTGTCTTTTTTTATTTGTTTCAAAACCTGTTTTTTATTTGATGTTAGTTCAAAGGCATCAATTAATACTAAAGAGTTATTATCTATTCCGAAGTTTGAGAAAAACTTAAATGTCTTTTTATGCATACCATACTTCCAAATCTCAATTTGAAACTTAATAATTTTATCAAAAAGATTTATTGTATCTTTTTTACTTAATTCTGGAATTAATTGAAATAAGGGGGTGACTTTTTTTTGTTTAATCCTGTTATTTTGAAGAAACTCTAAATTAGCAAGTAACTTGTGGGGTATACTTGACCTCTTTATTATCTTTGTAGATTTTTCTGTATCAGAGATTATTCTATTCGTTCTCTTATTTAGTTCCCCAGAGATTTTTTGCCATTCAAGAAATTTCCTTACTTTTTCTTTTATCTCTTTCTTACTCTTAGGTGTTTTAATAACATAATCCTCATAAACATCTACCAAAATTGCCAACCCCCAATCTTTCATTTTTTTCTCTCATTTTCCTCTTTATTTTGTGAACTTAGGGCTTTGTTTGCTAGTTCACGTGTATTTAGGGTGCCCTAAGTATATAAATTTTATGGAGAAATTGATAATTAATAATGAAAAATCCCTACTCTATCTATAAAATAAATTAACTATCCGTATAGAACTTATTTGTGCACTTTTTAATAATCTTTGGATTTTATACAGAACTTTTTCCAAAAGGTAAACCTAATTTTTCTAATTTGCTGCTAGGCAGTTTTTCAGAATATCCTCTTAAATCTTCTGTTCTAACAAAACCTTCTCTTAATGATACTCCCTTTTTTGAATAAATAATCACTGGACAATTCTGAGAACCAAAAGCAGTTATCTTAATTATTTGTCTCCTTCATGTTTTTGGTAATACTTCTTTTCTACTCCTTTTAAAAATCTTCATAAACTCCCATTATAATTTAATATTTTTCGACTTTAAATTAATCTCTGTGATTGATTATCTTTATATGTGCACTTAGTTTATCTTAGTGCTTAGTAATTTTCATAACTGTCTTTTAAGTAGTGTGTTGTGATATAAATCAAAATTATACACATAATTGTAATAAAAATTGAAGTAAAAATGTTAGAAGTATTTGCTGACTCAATGTGGAGAAAAAAATTTACAATTGATTGTGATAATTTAAAAATTGTTTCGCGCCATGTAAAAGCAATTGTGAATCCGAGAGTAAATGTGATAAGTATTCACAATTGGCGCTTAAATTCTTTTTTGAACTTTGTTCCAGGTAAAAAAGGGCTTTTATTTTTCTTTTCATTTTTAGATTAATAGAAAGTATATTTAATAAATTTTTGGGTAATTTTGGATTAATTATTTTTGTTTGGGTGAATGTTATGCACTTAGGTTATCTTAGTTCAGAAGTAAAATATTATTTGGCGTAATATTTGTTTAAACTGGCTGTTTGTTTTAATTTATCGATGATAAAAATAAGAAGAGAATAGATTTTAGACCGCTGCCCAAAAAATATAATGGCTGTTTAAGGGTGTTTAAACAGGCTGTTTGTTTTAAATTTTTTCTTTGGACAGCCAAAAAGAGAGAGAAAAAGATTGATTTTTCTGAAATAAATATTTTTATTTCCATCGAGATAATTATTTATTTGCCGACGTTAACAAAAAGTATTTAAAGATAATTTTGTAAAAATATATATGTTTGGATTTTTTTCAAGAAAAAAAGAGGCAGAACAGGTTAGAGAAGAAACAAAAAAAAGTTTTGAATCTGTAAAAAAAGATATGAGCTCAATTGGAATATGGATTAAACACCTTGATTCTGAAAAAAATTCAAATAAAAAAGAAATCGATGAATTAAAAAATACTTTATCGTCGGTTAAAGAAGAGATAGAGAATATAAAAAATATAATTTCTATAGTGGGTGAATTAAAAATTAAACAAATATCTAAACAAGTGTTTAATAAACAAACAAGTGTTTATCCTGTCCAAACAGCTGTCCAAACAGCTGTCCAAACACCAAATTTAGACTATTTTTCAAATAGCGAAAAAGCAATTGTTTGGATTTTATTAAATTCTGAAATGAATTTGAGTTATGATGATCTTGCAGTAATATTAAACAAACAAAAATCAACAATAAGAGGACAAATAAATTCAATAAAACAAAAAGCAGAAGTGATAGAAGAAAAAATTGAAAAAAATGGGAGAAAAAGGGTGTTTATACCTGAAAAAATAAAGGAAATTTTATTAAAAAAACAAAAAGTGAGTATTAAAGGAAAATTGAAAAATAAGAAAAACTAAATGCAGAAATAAAAAAGGGCGTTTAAATGTAGTTAGTAAAATTGAAATGGGAAATTACTTAATATTTACTCGGTAAGCAAAGAAACTAGGATTTAATTCATAAAATTAAATATTACGAAGTTGAAGGATTGCAGAAAGAGAGGCTATTTTTTTAAGATTCTTAGATATTTTTAATTGAATATACTTGTTCTTTACTTTTATTTTATCGACGGGAATTCCTTTTTTTATTAAACGCCCGACATAATCTCTAATGGAACTTTCTGTAAGATTTAATTTTTGAGAAAGAATTTTATAATCTCCATGGCCATATTCTTCATCTAATTGATATATTGTTGAGAAAACTAAAATTTCTTGTTCAGTTAATCTTTTAAACTTTAAACGTATTTCTTTTTTTAAAGAATCCAAAGAATCAAGAATATTTGCTACTTTTTCTATGGAATCTTCTTTGTTTTGTGTCTGTCTGTCTGTCTGTCTGTCTGTCTGTCTGTCTGTTGGAACCCCTTCATTTCCTATGGAAAGACTTAAATTTTGGGGTTTTAAAGGATTTAAATTAATATTATCTGTCGAGAGATCTATCTTATTTGCTGAGTATGTCTGTCTATCTGTCTGTCTGTCTAATTTTT
>CAZEFN010000010.1:0-8563 GCA_964511585.1 Candidatus Woesearchaeota archaeon | reverse complement strand
TTCCCCCAAATTTCATCATCTTCCTCTTTCCAAATTTCTTCGCTAATTTCATCATTTGTTTTTGTGACATTGGTTTTTCAGGGTCAAACGTCGACGAGGATTTAATCATCTCGTTCAGCATTTTGTATTGTTTCAAAAGAGAACGGACTTCTGAATTATTTACTCCTGCTCCTCGTGCAACGCGGTTCATTCGCGAGTTTCCTGTTTTTTTGTCGTCGAAAATTTCTGGATTTTCTTTTTCTTGTGAAGTCATTGATTTAATTATGTGCTCCCATTTTGCGATTTTTTCCTGCTGGGTTCCGAGCATTTCGTCTGGAATTTTTGCATTGTTCATTCCCGGAATCATTGATTTTATTTTATCAAAACCGCCGAGGGAATTCATTGATTTAACCTGTTCAACAACATCATCAAGAGTTAGTTTTCCTTCTTCTAAAATTTTCTTTGATTTTTTCTCGTCTGTAACGGATTTTACTTTTTCAATCAGAGATTGCAGGTCTCCCATTCCTAGAAGCCGTGATAAAAATCTTTCTGGATTAAATTCTTCAATGTCATTTATCTTTTCTCCGTTGGTTATAAAATAAACAGGGGCTTTTGTTTCTGCACATGCAGTTAATGCTCCGCCACCTTTTGCCGACGAGTCCATACGCGTCACAATCACGCCAGAGATATTAACTGCTTCTTGAAATTCTGATGCTTGTTTTTTTGCTGCCTGTCCAATGTCTGCTGGCATTACTAAAATTGTTTCTGTTGGCTTGATTTCTTTGCTCAAGTCCTTGATTTCTTTAACTAATTCTTTATCCAGATTATGCCGTCCTGCTGTATCAATTAAAATTAAATTATAGTCCTTTAATTTTTTCTCAAATTTTTTCCATGTTTTAACTGCGTTGCTTTCTTCTTCGTCGATAAAATAGTTTAATTTATTTTTTTCTGCAAGTTGTTTTAATTGCTCTTTTGCTGCAGGACGATGAACATCCAATCCAACCAATGCAACTTTTTTTCCTCTTTTTGCAAAATAATTTCCGAGTTTTGCAATTGTTGTTGTGTTATGAACGATGAATCCTTCTGCAATAAAACTATGATTATCTTCAACAGTTAAATCATATACATAATTCGAATCATTTTTTATTTGGGCAATATTTTTTATAGGAAGCCAGCATATATTTGAATCTGCTATTTTCTCTAGGGAAGTAAACATTTGATTTATGTGGATTTCATTTTGATTAATTAAACTAAGCATTTGCCTACTTTTTTCAGTTAAAATTAATTGCCCGTTAGAATATGTTACAAGATTCTCTATTTTTAAAGAGTAAATTGTCCCATTGAGAACATTACTAGAGTATTTTTCCTCTAAATGTTTATTTTCTGAAATGTCATTTAATATGTTCCATATAAATCCCTTTTGTTTTAATTTATAATATTCAAGCAGTCTCTTTAAATTTTCTTTGGATATAAATCCTTTTTTTTCATAAATTCCATAACTATTTACAGCATTTGCCTGAATTTCTCCTATTGAAAATCCTAATTGTAAACGTAATTCCTGAAGAACTCTTCCTAATGGAAGCATATCCTGATTTCCACTTCCCTGCAAGACTCCTATTGTTTTGTATTTATTAACTGCATCATTCTTTCTTTTAATTCTATAACTTATTTTATCTGCATAAGCTTCGGAATACCTTGCTTTTATTGTTAATCTCCAATAGGAAATTTCATTAATTATTTTTTTTGAAATTGTGGATAATATGCCAAATCTTTTTAATAGCATGCTTATTTGTTGAATCATTATTTGGCTTTCAGAAGTTAATTCTATGCTTCTTTTATTTTTAGAAGGATATGAATCGCAGTCAAAATAAGATTGTATGAATGATCTTAAAACCTCATTATCCGAGAGCATAATTTGTTCAGGAATCTTTAATTTTTTCCCCTTTTTCCCTGGATTTAACCCAAATATTTTAAAAATTTCTACCAGAGTTTTGGAATTAAACCTAATTTGATAAAGATTTTTTGTTCTTGCATCTTTTTTTATTGTTGGGGCAAGATTAAATAGGGACTTTGATAAGTCTGTTACTCTGCTTATTATTTCATCATCTTCATTTGTTATCTCTATATAACGCTTTTCTATATGCCCATCTCCTATAACATATCCGATAAATTCTGCAAAATTAGAGTTAAAAATAAGAGGAATAGAAATTATCCTTGTATCCCCATGCCCTTTTATTCTTAGTGAATTAAAATCTTCTTTGTTGATGAATTCTATGGGGATTTTTCCTTCTTGGATATCTTGAGTAAATTGGCAATAATTTTTCTTGTATTTTAAGTTTTTATGTGCTTCTTTTATTGTTTTATAATTTTTTAAGACATATCTTTTAGCTTCTTCTGGAGTTAGATAAACAAATAAGTTCATATCTTTTATTTGGTCAAAGAGATTTACAGATTTATTATCTACTTCAATATTATTTGGGATAGAAATAAAGTCATTATATGTTAACTCATCAGCCCTAATTTTTATTACTTGCCCATTTCTTAGTGCAAAAAAGGGATGTTCTGGGGTAACTTTTATAGAGAAATCATTTCCATTTTCAATATTTATTTCTAATAGTTCTTCTTTTTTCAGTTTCCATAAATGGGTAACTTTTTTATTTTCAATTTTTTGAGTTAAAGGATTGTATGAGGGAACCATTAAATTTTCTTCCTCTATACCTATTATCTTTCCTTCATCTAAACTTTCTTCTTTAAATTTTTCTTCATATCTTTCGTACAACTTTTTAGATTCAACTATCTCTCCAGAACCTAATTGAATTTTAGTCTTTTCATGTACACATTTTCCAGTACCATATAGTCCGAGGAGAATAATTCTGTTTTGTCTTGATTTTAGTTTTAGTTGTTTGTATTCTCCAAGAATTTTTACAAGTTCGTCGTGGAGAATTTTTATTATGTGTTCTTTTTTTTCAATTTCTTTTATTCTCTCGTCGAATGCGGATTTTTTTATCTTGTCTGAAAGTTGTTTTACAAGTGGAATGCTGACATCTGCTTCAATTAATGCACGTTGCAAGTCCCGAACAATTGTATCCACGAGATTTTTGTCGAGGAAGATTGCATTTGCTATTTTATCTGTTGCTTTTTTTATAACTTCTCCGAGGCGTTCTAACATTTTTATTTTTGTCCCACCCGTCCAACCCCACGCGCGACAAGTCGCATTAATTATTAATGGAATATTGCGGATTTTTGATATTAAATACAATTAGGTTGGAGTTAAGAAGTTTTTGGTTAAAGTCCCAAATCCTCAATAAATTTCTCCTTGTCAAAAACTTCAATTTTTTCATATTCCTGTCCTGTGCCTAAAAAAAGAATTGGTTTTTTTGTGACATAACCGACGCTGAGTGCTGTCCCGCCTTTTTCATCTGTGTCTGCTTTTGTGAGAATTATTCCGTCAATTCCAATTGAAAAATTAAAACTTCTGACTTGTTCAAGAATATCATTTCCTGCAATTGCTTCGCCAACAAATATTTTTGTGTCTGGTTTGCAGACTTTTGATATTTTTTCAATTTCTTTCAGAAGATTTTTTGCAGTGTGCATTCGTCCTGCTGTATCTATGAGGACGCAGTCAATTAAATTTTTTTTTGCATATTGAATCGCATCAAATCCGACAGAAGCAGGGTCTGAACCATATTCATTTGCAATGACTTTTGTTTTGAGTTTGTCGCCGTGTTTTTTCAGCTGTTCTATCGACGCTGCGCGAAAAGTATCTGCCGCCGCCAAGACGCAGGAAAGATTTTTCTTTTGAAGATATTTTGCAATCTTAGCAATTGAAGTTGTTTTTCCTGTTCCGTTAATTCCGCAGAATAAAATTACATAAGGCTCTTTTGTCTGGTCGTTTTTCTTTTCTTTGATTTTTTCAATAATATCAAATGGTTCAATTAAAATTTTCTCAATTATATTTTTTAATGAATCTTTTATTTCTTCTTCAACCTCTTTTTTTAATAATTCTTTCCCGACAATTTCTTCTTTTAATTCTCTGATTATTTTTTCTGCAACTTCAAGAGCGACGTTGTTTTCCAGAAGAAGCATTTCAAGTTCTTCTGCGTAAATTTCAAATCCCTCGTCGGTGATTTTTATTTTAGAGATTTTTGAGGCGACTTTTTCAAAAAAAGATTTTGTTCCTGGTGAGATTTCTTCTTCCAATTCTTTTTTGATTTCACCTAATTTTTCCAAATCTGGTTCAAATTTTTGAGCTCCTGCATTAAATTTTTCGGGAATTTTAATTTCTTTTTTAGAAAGTTCAACTAATTCTGATTCATCTCTGACTTTTTTTGTCCACGATTTTAATTTTTCTTTTAATTTTCCAAACATGTTTTAGAAGAGGGCTGTAATTTATAATTTTAACTACTTATGGATTATCTAAATTTTTATAAATAACTCTTCTTTATGCAATATTATGAAAGCAAAATCAAAGATTTTTCATTCATTCGCTAACCTTTTGGAGGTTGTTATCAAATGAAAGCAAAATTAAAAAATTTTTCATTCATTAAAAAACTGCACGGAGGTTATTTTTAATGAAAGGAATTTTAGTTATTATTGATGGTGTTGGTGATTTGCCCCATAAATTGCTGGGAGATAAGACACCCTTAGAAGTAGTTAAAACTCCGAATATTGATTTTTTTGCTACAAGAGGCGAACTTGGTTACTTGTATCCTGTCAAGCCAGGTTTTATTCCAGAATCAGATGAGGCGATTGTTTCTATTTTTGGAAATGATTTAATGTATAGTACGCGAGGACAATTAGAAGCAATAGGAGCAGGAATAAAACTTGTAAGAGGAGATTTGGCATTTCGGGTTAATTTTGCAACCATTGATGAAGAAGATAATATTCTGGACAGACGGGCAGGAAGAACACTTACAATCACTGAAGCAGAAAAACTTGCAAAAGAAATTAATAAAATTAAACTTCCTGTTGATTTTGTTTTTGAAGCAACTGTCCAACATAGAGCTGCATTGGTTTTCAGAGGAGGTTTTTCAGATAATATCCTTCCTAATGATGCAACATATATTCAGGGAAAATCAAAATCTATTTCAAAAGTAAGAAATTGTCAGGCAACTGATGAAGATGAAAATACTATTTATTCTGTAAATATTGTTAATGAATTTTTGAATAAAGCAGGAGATGTTCTCAAAAATCATCCTGTTAATTTAGAGAGGATTAAAAGAGGTTTATTGCCTGCAAATTATCTTTTGATTCGTGGTGCTGGTATTGAAACACCCAAATTAAAGCAGTATAAAAAATGGATTTCCCCGAGTTATATGCCTTTGGAAATTGGATTTTCGCGAGTGAGTGGAATGCATGTAACAAGTTTTGAATATCCTGCTTTGAAAAAATTAGATGCTTATGAAAATTTATGGGATGGACTGAAAAAAGCATGCAAGTTCAATATAAAATCTATTAAGAAAAATTATAAAAAATTTGATTATGCTTATGTGCATTTTAAAGAGACAGATTTGCCAGGGCATGATAATAAACCCATTGAAAAAAAAGAAATGATAGAATATATTGACAAAACTTTTTTTAATTTTTTAAGGAAGTTTGCTCCCTCCAAGAAAATTAAGGTTGTTGTCACAGGAGATCATTCAACTCCGTGCAAATTAAAAGAACATTCTGCCGACCCTGTTCCTGTTTTGTTTTATAATGATTCTATCCCAAGAGAAAAACATTTTTGCGAAAAAGAATGCAGAAAAGGAACACTGGGAAAAATTCTTGGGAAAGACCTTTTGAAAATTGTGGGATTTAATAAATAATCTTGTATAACAATTATTAAAAACTTAGGGAATTTCTTTTTTGTATGATAACCTACAATGACATTTACGAAGCAGCTAGGAAAGAAAGATATTCAAAGCAGTTACAGAGTTTGCCTAAAAAATTTGTTTATGATATTGCAATTTATTTAAAAGAAAAGCAAGGAGTTGTATTTAAGGGTGAAGATATTCTTTCTGATACTTCTATAAAAACAAAAAAGCAATTAGAAAATGCAATTATTTTGTTTAAAGAGTTGATGTTAAGAAGAAGAAAAAAAATTTTGAGTTTGGTTTTAATTGCCACAGAGACAGGAATTGAAAAGCGGGATTTTGAAAATATGTTTGATTTTGAAAAGAATCTTTTTAATGAATTAATGAAATGCATTGGTTTTTCTGATAAAATTATAAATAAAATTCTTAATGGTTCAGAAGAAAAAGAAAACAAAAATAATATGGTTGTTTTTACCGAGGCGGTGGGGGAATTTTTAGGACTTGATAGTGAAAAAATGGGGCCTTATGATAAGGGGCAGATTGCAAATATTCCTAAAGAAATAGCAAAGATTTTGGTTGACGACGGAAAGGCAGAGGTCGTTGAGAAATAATTCTTTATGAATACATATCCGAAACATTTAAATACTTTAATGAATATATATTCATAATGAAAACCAAGAGAAATAAATTAGGAAGATTTGTAAAAGGAAATAGACCATGGAATAAAGGTATTTCTTGTAGTCCTGAGACTAGAAAAAAATTATCACAGGTTCATAAAGAAAAGTATAAGGAAGGATATATCAATCCTTTTTTTGGAAAAAAACATCCTAAAAATATTAGGAGAATAATATTAAAAAGGACCCAAGAGGCTATGAGGAATCCAGAGATTAGAAAGAAGATATCTGTAGTTCATAAAGGAAAACATAGATCTCCAGATACTGAGTTTAAAAAAGGATTTAAACATTCTAAGAAATGGAAAGAAGCACAATCAAAACGAGTTAGTGGTTTGAATAATCCTTTTTTTGGAAAAAAACATTCAGAAGAAGTTAAGAAAAGATTATCTAAGATATTTGGTGGAAAAAATAATCATTTTTGGAAGGGGGGGATTTCTCCAATAAATAAAAGAATAAGAAGATCTAAAAAATTTAGAGGTTGGAGAGAAGCGGTTTTTGAGAGAGATAATTATATTTGTCAGGCATGTGGTTTTTCTAGTGGGAATGGAAAACATATTGATTTGCATCCTCATCATATTAAGCCCTTCAGTGATTTTTCTAATTTAAGATTTGATATTAATAATGGAATTACTTTATGTAGAAATTGTCATCAAAAATTACATTCAATTAAATTTGCTAAAAGCAGGAGGTAAATGGGATGCCTAGCGAAGATATGACTGGCCCTCGAGGAGCAGGACCTTTGACAGGAAGAGGTTTAGGACCTTGCGGAACAGGACTTGGTTTTAGACGAGGTTTTAGAAGATATGGAATGGGTTTTGGCAGAAGATTTGGCAGAGGAAGAGGAGTTGGATTTAGAGCAGGATTTTATCCTCAGGGAATTCAGCCTCAAGTAATTACAGAAGCTGAGGAAAAAAAATTTTTGCAGGAAGATTTAGAAGCTTTAAAGCGAGAAATGGCTGAAGTCCAAAAAAGACTGAAAGAATTTAAATAGCAAAAGACTTTAATTAAAAATGCCGAGACCAAGAATTTGTAGAAGAATCTTTTTTAATCCGAGGATAACTTATTTTAAACCAGCTGGTGTTATCCTTAAGGATTTGCAGGAGAGTATCTTGACAAAAGACGAATTAGAAGTAATTAGATTGATTGATTTGGAAAGCGTGGAACAGAGCAGGGCAGGAAAAAAAATGAAAATTTCCCAGCCAACTCTTTCGAGATTATTAAAATCAGCAAGAAATAAAATAGCTGACGCTTTGGTTAACGCTAAAGCAATAAAAATACAAGGAGGTAATTTTGAGATGGTTCAGCAAAGAGGAATGGGTATGGGAAGAATGTCAGGGGCTGGCGGAAGAGGACGTATGGGCGGAGTTGGAGCAGGACCTGGCGGAGTTTGCAAATGCCCGAAATGCGGTTATACAGAAACTCAAGTAAGAGGGCAACCTTGCACTTCAAAAAAATGCCCGAAATGCAGAGCAAATATGATAAGAGGATAAATTTATTAATTAAATAAACAGGAGGTAAAACAATGAAGGTAGCGATAAGTTCAACAGGAAAAAATTTAGAAAGCGAAGTAGACGCAAGATTTGGAAGATGCAATTATTTTTTAATTGTAAATATTGAAGATAAGAAAATAAAAAGTGTAAAAGTAATTAATAATACTGCGGTGTCTCAAATAGGAGGGGCTGGTTTTGCTGTTGCGAAAATGCTTTCTGACGAGAAAATTGGTCTTGTTATTGCTGGCAGTTTTGGAGGGAATATGGAATCTGCTTTGAACGAGAGA
The DNA here is from genome assembly GCA_964511585.1 of Candidatus Woesearchaeota archaeon. Lineage (GTDB taxonomy): Archaea > Nanobdellota > Nanobdellia > Pacearchaeales > GW2011-AR1 > ARS1301. The sequence goes on along the minus strand of CAZEFN010000010.1, from coordinate 338 downwards.
GGGATTAAATTCGAGGAATTTTCTGGAAGTATTAATGAAGCAGTTAAAAAATTTAGTTAAATTTATTAATTCAAGTTATTTTATTTGATTATGAATCTAGTGAGCAGGACAATTACCGGAAGCGTTTTGCTTTTGGTAGGAATTGGTTTGGTGATTGTTAGCTTTTTTACGACGCTGTTTTTATTAATTTATACAATTCCTTTATTGATAATAGGGCTTGTTATTTTGTTAAACAAAAAAGAAGATGAAATAGAAGAACGAAAAGATTTAAATAAAATTAAAACTAAAAAGTGAGATGAATAAGGGACTGATTATTTCAACTATTGAAGAAATCCCAG
>CAZEFN010000009.1:0-6784 GCA_964511585.1 Candidatus Woesearchaeota archaeon | reverse complement strand
TTTTTCTATTTTCTTTTTAGCTGGCTTTTTCTTTACCTCTTTCTTTCTTATTTTTTCTTTTGCCTTTTCTAATTTATCTCCTTCTTTTTTTGTTTCTTCTTTAACAAATTCCCCTTCTTTTTTTAGCCTTGTTAAAATTTTTTTTAGTTCTTTTATTAATTTGGTGTTGTCTTTTATTTTGAATATATCCCCACACTCATTGCATGTAAAATCATTGAGTAAAGCATTTTCTTCGTTGAATTCTATTTTGCATCTTTCACAAATATAAAATTGTTTTGTCTCGCGACTTTTGATTTGGGAATTTATTTGGTCAATTCTTTTGGAAAGGTAATTTTTTAAAAAATCAAGGCATTTAATTTTTTCAAGTTTCCAGAAATAAGTATACCATCCTTTTTTTTTATCCTTTTTTCTTATTGAAGAAACAAGCCCATAGTCGGAGAGTTTGTAAAGAAGATTTCTGATTTGATTAATTGTCAAATCCATCTTTTTTGCAATGATAAATTCATTGACATGTTTTTTATTATCAAGTATGTCTGCAATATTTTCAGCAGGTTTACCGACGACGATAGATACTACCTCTCTCAAATAATTTTTTTGCATGTGTTTAAAAGAAAGAGATTAAATAAATACCTTTCGGTTTAAAAATAATAATAAAATTAAAATAAAAGTTTTTAAACTCCATTATCTATATTAGAAAATACATATTAAAAGATATAAAATGGGGTGGTTTAATAAAAAAGAAGAAAAAGAGAAAGTTCGTTCACTTCCAGATTTGCCGAGTTTTTCAAATATACCTTCTTTTAAAAATGAATACTCAAGAGATATTTCTCAACTTCCAAGTTTCCCAAATAATCCTTTAGCTGAAAAATTTTCTCAAAATACAATTAAAGATGCTGTAACTGGGAAAAAAGAGGTTAAGGGAGAGGAAGAGGTAGATGGTTTTGATGAAAATCAAATGATGCCAAATTCCCCTTCATTCACACATGTTCCTGATTTTCCATCTCCAGCAAGGGGGATATCTGTTGTTCAGAGAAGACCAATGGCGAATATGAGAAGAGAAGAACCAATTTTTATCCGCCTGGACAAATTCGAAGAAAGTTTAAACAATTTTGAAGAAATAAAAAAACAAGTTAATGAAATCGAAAAAATACTGGAGGATACGAGAATGTTAAAGGATAAGGAAATAGCAGAAATTGAAAGTTGGGAAAAAGAGATTAAAGATGTTAAAACAAAAATAGAAAAAATAGACAAAGAACTTTTTTCAAAAATAGATTAAAATGAAACAAGAATTATCTGGTTCTGAGGAAAGGTTAATTCATATAAAATTTGATTATAATGAAGCAATTGAATCAAAGAAAGATATTTTAGAATCTGAAAAAAATTTTATAAAAATGATTCGTTTTATACAAAATTATCAATCATTAAGGAATCAAGAATTAAAACTTCGCCTTAAACTTTATAAAAAATTCAGAGAGATAAATTTTAGATTAAAAAAACTTCAGATAAGTCTTCCGCAAATTAAAGTGCCTAAAGGGGTTGTTCCGAAAAAAACAATTTCAAATATAAAAATGGCAAATCCAAGACACAACGATTCACTTGAATCAGAACTTCGTGAAATCCAGAAAAAACTCAATTCCCTGCAACAACAAAACCTTTAAACTTTATTTCTTATTTTAAAATATGAACAGAAAAGATTTAATAAAAAAATATTTAGAATTTTTCAAATCAAAAGGGCACAAGGAAATCCCAAATGAAAGTTTAACCCCAGAAAATGACCCGACAGTTCTTTTTACAACAGCAGGGATGCATCCTCTTGTTCCTTATCTTCTCGGACAAAAACATCCACAAGGAAAAAAATTAGTCAATGTTCAGCGATGTATCAGGACAGGCGATATTGAAATGGTGGGGAATGAAATGCATCACACTTTTTTTGAAATGCTCGGAAACTGGAGTTTAGGAGATTACTGGAAAAAAGATGCGATAAAATCTTCATTTGAATTTCTAACAAAAGTTTTGAAAATTCCTATCGAAAGATTAGCAGTTTCAGTTTTTGCAGGAGACAAAGATTTTTCAAAAGTTCCAAAAGATGAGGAATCGATAAAAATATGGAAATCACTTGAAATCCCAAAAGAAAGAATCGCGTTAATTGGAGATAATTGGTGGGGGCCTGCTGGAAAAACAGGACCATGCGGACCAGACACTGAAATGTTCTACTGGAAAAATAATTCAAAACCAGCCCCAAAAAAGTTTGACCCCAACGATGAGAACTGGGTTGAAATTTGGAATGATGTTTTAATGCAATATGTAAAAGATGAAAAGGGAAAATATATTGAAGCAAAACAAAAAAATATTGACACTGGAATGGGGGTTGAGAGAACCGTAGCTGTTTTGAACGACTTAGAAGATAATTATCTCGCAGATATGTGGAAACCAATCATAGAAAAAATTGAAAAATTATCTGAAAAAAGTTATGAACAACATAAAAGAGAGATGAGAATAATCGCAGACCACATCAAAGCGTCGGTGTTCATAATTGCCGATGGGATTGCTCCTTCAAATACTGAACAAGGATATGTTTTGAGAAGATTGATTAGAAGAGCAATTCGTTATGGTAAATTCTTAGAAATGGAAAACTTCACAATAAAAGTTGCAGAGCCTATTTTCAAAATTTACGACGATTATGAACACTTGCAAAAAAATAAGAAGAAAATTTTAGGAGAACTTGAAAAGGAGGAGGAAAAATTTAATCTGACTCTGGAGAAAGGAATGAAAATTTTCGCAAGAAAATTTAACGTTGAAATAGGAGGGGAAAAAACAAAAATTGATTTTGAACCAAAAACTATTTCAGGAAAAGACGCTTTTCTTTTATACCAATCCTATGGATTTCCAATTGAATTGACAAAAGAAATAGCTAAAGAAAAAGGAATCACCGTCGACGAAAAAGGATTTGAAAAAGAACTCGCAAAGCATCAGGAACTTTCTCGAACAGCGTCGCAAGGAAAATTTAAATCAGGACTTGCAGACAACAGCACAGCGACGACAAAACTCCATACAGCAACACATTTATTATTAAGAGCATTGCAGATTGTTCTTAAAGATGATTCAATAATTCAAAAGGGTTCAAATATCACAGCAGAAAGATTGCGTTTTGATTTTTCATTCCCGCGCAAACTTGAAAAAGAAGAATTACAAAAAGTAGAAGATTTAGTAAATGAGCAAATTCAAAATTCCTGCGATGTTGTTCGAGAAGAAATGTCTCTAGATAAAGCAAGAAAAAAAGGAGCGTGCGGGATTTTTGAAAAAAAATATGGAGATAAAGTTTCTGTTTATAGCATTGGAAATTTTTCAAAAGAAATTTGTGCGGGCCCGCATGTCAAAAACACCTGCGAACTCGGGCATTTTAAAATTTTGAAAGAAGAAAGTTCGTCGTCAGGGGTGAGGAGAATTAAAGCAGTGCTTGAAAAATTTTAAAACCAATAACCAATTGATTTGCCGTCGGCAATTATAATTACTTCTGGTTTGGACTTAAATTCCTTGGTGGCTCCGATATAAACATTATTTTCAAGTCGGCTTGTTGTTTCAATAAAACAATAACCTGTATCTTCAAAATCTTTGTGAGAAGGACATTTTATTCCAACTGCTTCGTGTTGTTCTTTGTCAAAATAAAAGATTGCAACTCCATAGTCCAGTTCCTTAAGCAGTAATGCAAGCAATTCAGATTTTTCCCCGCATATTCCCTGTTTTTCGTAAAGAACTTCATAAGGGTACCTTGAATAGTCAACATCGCTTCCAAAGAAATCTATTTTTTTTTCAGAAGCATTATATTCAATGTTTTGCACAAGCGAAATAGCAATCTTGGCTTGATTATCTTTTCTACTGGCACGATTTTTAATTTCTATAACAAGTGGCAAGATCATTTTTCTTTGTTCTTCATTATTTATGCTCGTTAATTTAAAATCTTCCCGACTAGGAATCTCATTTTCTTTTTTTGTTAAAAATCTAGGAATACCTGCAATATAATTATAAAATCCTTCATCAGCAACAAATTCAATCACTCCTTCCTTACTTTCAAGAAAATAATTTAATGAAATATTTTTAAAATTTGAACTGTATTCTGAAATACAAAAATCTCCGTCGCGGATTAATCCATTGGGACAGCCACAAATAAATGCTTTTTCAATTAATGTTCCCTTTTCACAGAAAAAAGGTAATGTATCTGAGCATTTTCCTTGCAAAGTCTTATCGTTGCAAGAAAAAATATTAGCTGAAAAAAGAATTAAACCAATTAAAAACAAAAAGCCGATTATAGATAAAACCCGAGAATAATTGTGATAAAATAATTCTCCTTCAACTTCTTTTAATTCATCCATTAAAATTCAGGAAAAATAATTATTTAAATTATCCTAAAATTCTACTCAAGATAAATCGCCGGCTTCCCGACCTTTGCTTTTTTGGATTTATTCTCAGGGTCATATTTTTTCTTGTCATTCACTGCAAAAAATTTAATGCCCTCAATTTCTTTGTATAATTCTAATTCATTAGGAAGTACATAAACATAAACTTTCGCGTCCTTTTTACCTGTCAGTTTTTTAATTTGTTCAACATCTATTTTTAATTTTCTGATTATCTCATCCTGTTTTTCAAATCTCTCATTAATCTTTTTCTCGTCGCAAATCGGCCATTTTTCTAAACTAATAAAATTTTTGTTTCCGAGTTGCTCCCATAATTCTTCTGTTATATGTGGACAAAATAGATGTAATAATTTCAAATTTTTTTCAAGAACATCCTTGCTTGTTTCTTCAGGTAAAGAATTAAATAAATCCCTAATTTTAATTACAGCAAGATTATATCTGAATCCTTCAATATATTGTGTAACTTCTTTAATTGTTTTATTCAGTTTGCTTTCTGTTTTAGCGTCGGCATTTCCAATTCTAACCCTGTCAAAGTAATTAATAACTTTTCTGATAAATCTTGAACTTCCTTCAATTCCTTTTTTACTCCAGTTTAAATCCTTGTCAGGAGAAGCAACAGACATTAAAAATAATCTCGCAGTATCCATCCCGTATTTTTTGGAAACCTCGTCGGGGTTTATTACATTTCCCTTAGATTTTGACATCTTCTCTCCGTCCTCTCCATGTAACATTCCCTGATTAAATAATTTTATAAACGGCTCGTCAAATTTTACAAATCCCAAATCACGAAGAGCTTTTGTAAAAAATCTTGCATAAAGCAAATGCAAACACGCATGCTCTGCTCCACCAATATATTGGTCAACAGGAAGCCAGTAATCAACTTTATTTTTATCAAAAAATTTCTTCGCATTTTTACTATCTGCAAAACGCATGTAATACCAAGATGAATCAAAAAAAGTATCCATCGTGTCTGTTTCTCGTCGGGCTTTTGCACCGCACTTCGGGCACTTCACATTAACAAATTTTTCATTTGTCGCAAGAGGATTTCCTTCCCCAAACTTAACATCCATCGGAAGTTTAACAGGCAAATCTTTTTCAGGAACAGGAACAATTCCAGGAATTACTCTACTAATATCCCATGCAACCAAACCATTCTTGTTTATCCGCCCTAAATAATCATCTGTAAATTTATAGCAATCTTCTAGTTCATTAATTGAATTAATTTTTCTTGAAAATTTAGAAAGCAATTTTTTATCCTTAAATACACTTTCTAAATTTTTGTAATTATTAACATCTATAACTTCAAAATAAATTATCTCCCCAGTAATTTTATTCACACATTTAAGATAATTTTCTTTTTTAACATCTCCAAAATATCTTTCTTTTTCATCTGGATTTAAAGCACGAGTTTCAACTGTTTTTTTTCTTTTTTTAATTTCTTCAAAAGATTCTTGATTATAAAAATTAAGAGTAAGAGAATTTTTCTCAATTTTCTTCTTACACTTCTCGCAATAAACAATCGGAATCGGTGTCCCCCAATATCTCTGACGCGAAATCAGCCAGTCGCGAAGTTTGAACTGAACTTTTTTTCTTCCGAGATTTTTCTTTTGCAAAAAATTTGTAATCTCCTCGCACGCTTTTTCCGACGACAAACCATTAAATTTGTCGGAGTTGATTAGAACGCCGTCGTCAGTAAAAGATTTTAACTCAACATTTAACTGTTCTCTAGGAACTCCAACACTTAATCCATATTTAGCATACTTTTCATAATCTTTATCATCCTTCAGAATAAAATGTTTATTTGGAAATACAACAATGTTTGAAGTGCCGACGCTGTCAGCATACCACGCCCCGCCATCATCAGAAGTAGTTAAAAGATTTTTTTCAAGAAATTTTATTAATTTATCTTCATTACCAATATCAACTTTCACCCTGAAAAATTTCCCCCATTCTTTATCAATTTTATCAATAGAAATTTTTCCAAATTTTTTTAATTCACTTTCTACATCCCCTTTAATACTTTTTTCAATTACAACATATTCTGCAACTTTCGGCTTTATCACCCATTTAATTTCAATCCCATACTTCTTCGCAAATTCAAAATCTCTCGTATCGTGTGCAGGCACACTCATCACCATCCCAGAACCATAATCAGCGACGACAAAATTACCCACCCAAATCGGAATTCTATCTTTTGTAATTGGATTAATTGCATAACTTCCTGTAAAAACACCTTCTTTATCCAAACTCTCCTGCTCTTTTTCAGAAACACTTTTTATTTTTTTCAAAAATTTCTCAACTTCTTTTTTCTGTTCTGCTGTAACAAACTCTATTAACCGAGGATGCTGTGCAGAAATTACCATAAATGTAAC
>CAZEFN010000008.1:0-4573 GCA_964511585.1 Candidatus Woesearchaeota archaeon | reverse complement strand
GCTGCATTAATAATTGTTCGTCCTGTTGTAAATTCTCCGGCATTGATTTCAGGGAATTTTCCGTTGTGGCCGATTTTATTTATCACAGTCGCGTGCGGTGCAGTATCTGGCTTTCATTCGCTTGTTGCATCGGGCACGACGTCAAAACAACTTGCAGACGAAAGGCACGGAAGATTCATTGGATATGGAGGAATGATTGCAGAAGGAATTTTGGCGTTGCTGGTAGTTTTGTTTGTATCAAGTTTAGATTGGAATTTTGGAGCAATAAACTTTATTGATTCACTTGGAGAAGGATGGATTGTTGCCTTTGGCAATGGATTTGGAAATATTGTATCTAAAATGGGAATTCCGTTTTTGACTTTTTCAATTGCCGGATTGATTGGTGCATTTCTGGTTAATCAGTTTATTCTTACATCGCTTGACACATCGACGAGAATTTCGCGCTTGTTGATTTCTGAAAATTTCAAAAGCAAATTTTTCAAGAATAAAATTATCGCTGTATTGATTGCAATTATCCCTGCTTACTTTCTTGCTGTCACAAATGCATATACTGACTTGTGGCGTTTATTTGGAAGTTCAAATCAACTCATTGCTGCAATTGCACTTATAACTATTTCTGCATTTTTTGTTGAACACAAGAAGAAAATTAAATTTTTGATTATACCGACGCTATTTATGATTATTACAACAATTTCTGCTTTATTTTATAGTTTGTTTAACAAGACAGGTTATGTCGCAGAAGGCAATTGGATTTTGAGTTTATTTTCAGGAGCATTGATTATAATGGCTTTGATTGTGGGCTGGGAAGGTTTTAGAATTATCAAAGAAAAAAGGAAATATTTATAAAGATATATGAATTATTTTTCATATGAAATAAATATCATTTATTTCAAAATATCATTTTAAACCAAACTGCAAAATGACATAATGAATAATTCAACATATCATATTTTTTTTAGTAACCTTGCAAATCCACTCAAAATTTCAATTATAACTTCTCTTAATAAAAAAGAAAAAAATGTAATGCAATTAGTTAATGACTTGAAAATTGAGCAGAGCAAAGTTTCTCATTCATTGCAAAATCTGAGAAATTGCAAGATTGTCGAAGTAAAACAAAAAGGCAAAGAAAGAATTTATTCATTGAATAAAAAAACAATTGTTCCAATATTAAAAATTATTGACAAGCACGCGAAAATTTTTTGCAAGTGTGAGTGCTGTGCAAATAAAAAATGCGGGAAGCGAGGGGGGAGGAAATGAAACAAATATACTTCAAGCCAAAATTAAATTTTGCCATTAGGCAAATTTCAAAATGAGAAAAGAAATTTACCTAGACAACGCAGCGACGACAAAAGTTGATGAAAGAGTTTTGAAAGAGATGTCGCCGTATTTCGACGAGAAGTTTGGAAATGCGTCGTCTGTTCATGCGAAAGGACGAGAAGCAAAGGAAGCAATGGAAAAAGCACGGAAAATTATTGCAAAGTCAATCAATGCAAAAACAAATGAAATTTATTTTACCTCTGGCGGAACAGAAGCGAATAACTGGGCGTTGAAGGGTTTGTTTTTTGAGAACAAAGACAAGGGAAAAAACCATCTTATAACTTCTAAAATAGACCATGATTGTGTTTTAAATACTTGCAAATGGCTAGAGACACAGGGTGCAAAAATTACTTATCTTGATGTTGACAGCGAGGGTTTTATAGATTTGAATCAATTAAAAAATTCAATTACAGAAAAAACAATTTTGGTTTCAGTTATCCATGGGAATAATGAAGTTGGAACAATTCAGAAAATGGAAGAAATTGGAAAAATCTGCAAGGAAAAAAATGTTTTGTTTCATACAGATGCGTGCCAAAGTTTTACAAAAACAGAACTTGATGTTAAAAAAATGAATCTGGATTTAGTTACACTGAATGCCCACAAAATTCACGGGCCAAAAGGTGTTGGTGCATTGTATGTCCGCGACGGAGTTAAGATAACTCCTTTTTTTCACGGCGGAGGGCATGAGAGAAAATTCCGAAGCGGAACTGAAAATGTTTCTGGAATTGTTGGGTTTGGAAAATCAGTTGAAATTGCAAATGAAAAAGATATTAAGAAAATGAAAATTTTAAGGGATAAATTAATTGAAGGAATTTTGAAAATTGAAAATGTTCGCTTGAATGGACCTGTTGGAGATGAAAGACTTTGCAATAATATTAATGTTTCGTTTAATAATATTGAAGGCGAAGCTATTGGAGGTTATTTAGAACAAAAAAATATTTTAACATCTACTGGAAGTGCATGCGCTTCGCATTCGCTTGAATCAAGTCATGTTTTAAAAGCAATAGGTTTGACGCCAGTTGAATCAAATTCATCAATTCGAATTTCAATCAGCAAATTCACGACAGACGAAGAAGTTGAATATTTTTTAGAGGTTTTACCGTCGATAGTAAATAAATTGCGGAGGCTGAGTCCGTTGAAATGAAAAAGAAAAAAATAATCCCTAAGACAAAACTATTAGAAATTTTGAAAGCAAAGCCCGACGCTGCAGAGATTTTGTTCAACGCAGGAATGGGTTGTTGCGGTTGCCCGATGGCGCAGATGGAAACACTTGAGGAATGCTGTAGAGCGCATGGAATGAATAAAAAAGAAATTGAAAAATTAGTAAAAAAAATAAATGAAAAATAAAATTCATTTTGTTTGTAAACTGAAATAGAAAAAATGAAAATAAGAAAAGCAACTAAAAAGGATTTGAAAGAAATCGGAAAATTAATGCTAGAGGAATTTTCAAAACAGCCATTTAACGAGAAAAATAAACTGGATGATGTTTTGAAAAGTTTGAATTTTTATTTTAAGATTGGGAAAATTTATATTGCAGTAAATGAAGAAGAAATCATCGGAGTTCTTATTTTTAAGATTGAACAATACTGGGAAGGAAAAGTTTTGATTATTGAAGATTTAGCTGTTCGTGAGGATTTTAAGAATCAAGGTGTTGGAAAATCTTTAATGGAATTTATTTTGGGATTTGCTAAAAATAAAAACATAAAAAGAATTTTATTTGAAACAAATAAAAAATCTCCGTCGGTAAATTTCTATAAAAAGATAGGATATTCAGAATATAAAAATAGAATTTCTATGGGAAAAAAGATAAAATGATATTTAACAACCTAAAATGACTCCTCCATACACAAAAAAACTAATCAAAAGATTTCAAAATCCAAAATTTGTTAAGAATTTGAAAAATCCCGACGGAATTGGAGAAGTTGGGAATATTTATTGCGGGGATATTATGCATCTTGAAATTAAAGTCAGCGACGGGAAAATTAAAGATATTGGATTTAAAACATTTGGTTGTGGTGCTGCGATTGCAAGTTCTGATGTAGTGTGCGAACTAGCAAAAAGCAAAACACTTGAGGAAGCAAAGAAATTAACCAAGAATGATATTGTGAAAAAGCTGGGAGGAATGCCACCAATAAAAGTTCATTGTTCTGTTTTGGGAATTAATGCTTTGAAAAAGGCGATTGAAAACTATGAGGAGAAACTGAAAACTGGAAAATAAAAACGTGGGAATATTAATTATTGGGATTGCGGAGTTGATTGATTTTTTAATTTATCCCACACCCTAATCCCCAACCAATCCAAACTTTCCTAATCTTGATTTGATAGCATTAGGTTGTCGTTTTAAAATTTGAGCAATTTCATCAATAGGGGTATTCACGAGATACAATTTTCTTAGTTCATTATCTTCTTCTGTTTTCCAAGGTTCATAAGCATTTGGAAAATTTTCTTTTATCTTTTCTAGTCTTTTATAGTAATTATTTTCTTCACTAATTTCTTCTGAATAATTTCCTGATTTTATTATTGCCCTTACTAATCTAATTTCCTCATAAGAATATCTCTCATCAAAATAATTATAAATTGGCGCAAGTCTTTCAGTCCCAATTTTTTTAAAAGCAGACTTGATAATCTCCAAATTTTCTCTTGATGGAAGAAGATAATTAATATCTATTTTTTCTCCGCCTTCAATAAGTTTCTCTATGTGATTGATTATCGTTCCTTCTTTTAATTCCTGCACCTCGGCTATCTTTTCTATTTGTATTTTTTTAAGAATCATCTCTTTTGTTTTTTGATAGTTTTTAGATAAATGTCTTACTCTCTTTTTATGATTTCTTCCAAGAATTTTTTCGGGAGAGATATTATTTTCTTTTACATAACTGTTTATTACTTCTAAAAATAAATTTCCAAAATCATTTAATTTTTGTTGCCCAACTCCATTAATTCTCAAAAACTCGTCGCTGTTTTTTGGAAAGTAAAAAGACATTTCCCTTAAAGAAACATCTCCAAAGATAATAAATGGAGGAAAATTTCTCTCATCAGCTATTTTTCTTCTTAGAGTCCTTAGTTTTTCAAATAAGATTTTATCATAATCTTTAACTTCTTTTACATCTTCAAAAATTAAACTTTTATCTCTAACATCAACTTTTATCTCGTGCATATTTAAACAAATGTCACATCCCTGACAATTTTGTTCTGGAAAAAACTCCCCAAAATATCCACGTATCTCTTCTCTTCTGCATGATGTATTCTCGCAGTAAAC
>CAZEFN010000007.1:0-2537 GCA_964511585.1 Candidatus Woesearchaeota archaeon | reverse complement strand
TTAATAAAAGAAACCTCTGAATTAACAGAAGAACAAGAAACAACATTACTTTTTTCTTTTGATAACTTGCTTAAAAGCAGGAAAGGTTTTGTTGATTCTGCTAAAAAAGTTTTAATTGAAATGATTAACAAATTAATTTTTTTGAAAGATATTAAAAAAGTGCATTTTATTGTTAATAATAAGCAGATAGCAACTGTTGACGCTGAAATAGAAGAAAATGATTTGTATATTTATCTGAAGAAAGTCACTGATTTTAAGAAAATAGAAAAAGAACTTAAAAAGAAATTAGTTGAATCCCACCAAAAAGAAGCTCCTGAAAAAATAACCCTTCCTATTTATGAAGGGGAGATAATAATCGGATTCTCGCCGATTTTTCCTGAAAATTTTGACAAGCAAACATTCAAAAAATGGATTCTGAAAATAATCCAAAAACACAAACAGGAAATCGGATTCTTAAAATACGTTAATATTGATTTTGAAAGAGTTATCAGCCTTTCCACAGCGAAAATTAGCGGCGTTTCCATGTTCATAACAATAAACCAGGTAAGTGATATGAAGAAAATTGTGGGAGATGTTTTAGGGGATTTAAGTTCAAGAAGTTATATAACATTAGTGAGCAGAGAGGAAGAAACATATCTGCAGGAAGAGGATGAGTTAAAAGAAACTGCAAGGGAGAATTTCACACGCAAAGGAGCGGATGAAAATGTTTTTGACTTAATATGGAATGAATTCTCGCGCATACATGACAAAATAATTGCAAAAAAAGATTATTCCACTAATTTAGAATCCTCCAAGAACATAGTTATAAGTTCCCTGTTGAAAGATGACGAACTTGAATTATCCAATAATGCTTTTGAAGAATTAATCGAACTTGACAAAAAAATTATTGAAGAAAGAATGAACAAATACAAATTTTCCAACTGGAAAATATTATGGGCAAAATTAGGAGTTTTATTCAAAGATACATTTAAAGAAAATGCAGAAACACTAATTCTAAAAACCGAGAAAAGAACATTTGACAAATCAGATATTTTGGATGAAAAAGTCTTAAAATCTTTAGACAAAAATAAAAATTACTTAATTTATGATAAAAAACAAAAATATGTTTTTTTACAAAAAACAGCAAAACATCGACCACAATTCTTTAAATACGTTTTTAAAAATGGTTCGAATATTTATAATAAAGAAAATCTAAATGAATTACCTAAATATATAATTGATTTTATATCCCAAAAAATTAACGAGAAAAAAATTCATTTTCTTATTATACCAGAAACAGAATTAGATTTTATGTATGTTGGGATTACTGAACTTGGGAGAGTTGAAAGTAGTATAACAGTGAGGTCTGCTCAGCTTTTGTTATCAGAATCTTATAAGATCAAACTATCTGGGAAAGCACCCACTACTTTTCAAGCAAAAGAAATTGAAAAATTTAAAAAAGAACTCCCAGAACAGGAAATAATTTCTTTGCCATCAGAACAGGATAAAACCGAGAGTGGAGAAGAAAAAGGTCACGTTTGCGAGAGTTTATTGCAGGTAGAACTATTCAAAATATTATCCGAAGGAAGAAAGGACGTGAAAAATTCTGCTTTTAATTATTTCAGTGCTGAGAATAATTCTGAAAATGATTTTGAGGAAGCGTGGGAAATTTATGAAATCGGGCTGGGAAAAGTAAGAAGCAAAGAAATTGTACCTGAACAATATTCAGCTAAAAATCTTCATGAATTTATTCCTCATACTGACACGAAGAAAATTCTTGACGCTTACGGCAATGTTTTTGCACGTAATTTATTAACATATGTTTATAATATTTATTTGGCTGAAAATTCAATATACAGGTTATTGGCTAATAATAAGAAAATTTTTGACGAATTAGACGAAAGCATAAAGGAAGGTATTGAAGAGCGTTTGACTTCTTGGCAGTTTAACTGGAGTGAATGCGCAAAATTGTTCAAAAACAAAACAAAAGAAGAGGACGAGAATAAAGGCGGCAAGCCTCTTGCTCCTTCAGGCAGTAAGATGCAGTCTTTGAAGCATTCAAGTCCTGCATTCGTGGAAAAAGTTGAGGGGGAAAAGGAAGAGTTTGACAACGAGTTTGGCAATACCCAGATAGGGAAAAGAACATTAAGCGCATGGCAGGGATTTGCTAAGAATTCTGAACGCAAGGCGGACAGAAACACTTACTCAGCGTTTTACAATGAAGTGACAAATAATCTGAAAAACAAGATGGCAGAAACTGCGTTCATGAAAAAATTAATGCAAATTTCAGAGTACTTCTTAAAGATTGACCTGAACACTCCTGACAAATTTTTCCATAACAGCCCGGAAATTAATTACCCTGCAAAAATAAGATACGAAATCAAGAACGGCAAAAAAACAATATACTGCTTAAACCAGACAACGCATGAGAATGCAAAAATAACTCCGGACTTGTTAAGCAAAAGAAATGATAATCTCTACAATTACTTATGCATAAACTTGGCAAGAATAATAAATTTTGAAAAATTCAAAAAAGTATTGGCAGAAATACGAATAGA
>CAZEFN010000006.1:0-10440 GCA_964511585.1 Candidatus Woesearchaeota archaeon | reverse complement strand
AAAATTAATAAATAAGGGGGAAGTTGAAGAGGTGCTTGAGTTTATTTGGTCACTTGTGGAATTAAACAATCTCGCTATAATTGTATCAATAACTCCATTATCTTCCGCAGTTACATTTATTGCAATGTTAGATTGAGAAAGATTTGCATTATTGCTTTCTGTTGGAGATACAAATTCTATTGATGAAGGGTCTGTTGTATCATTAATTTCAAAAGATATATTATAAGGATAAGAATCTGTCACATTTGTCGTCGTAACAGTTATATTATATGTTCCTGGTGTTGCACAAGTTACATTAAACCAAAAATATTTCCACTCAGTTCCATTAATAACATAACCAGTTGTATTTGTCCAACTCAAAACATTGCTATCATTAACAAAAGTATCTGCAACTGCTGTTCCATTTGAGCCAACACTTGAACCATTTGTTGCATCAACAAAAACACACGACGCTCCTGACGGCAAAGTAACATTAACAGAAGTTATATTTGCCTCCTGCCCTGCATCAGTATTATTAACAGTGATGTTAAAAAAATTGCTTATATCCTCATCAACAGAAAAAGATGTTCCTCCTGTTGATGTTGTGATAACATGAGCAGCGAAAATAAAACCAATTAAGAAAATAAAACCAATTAAGAATATCAACGATAAAACTAATTTTTTATTTTCAGCCACCATCTTTTATTATCCTAATACAAATTTATTCTTTATAAACATTTCCACAACAAAATTTAAAAACAACCTAAAATTTTTTACTTATGAAAAAAATATTTTTAGGTCCGCCTGGTTCTGGAAAAGGAACTTATTCAAAAAGAATTTCTCCAATTAGAAACGCCCCGCATATTTCAACAGGCGACTTGCTACGAGAGAATATAAATAATCAAACAGAAATCGGAATAAAAGCAAAAAGTTTTATGGATGCAGGAAAACTTGTTCCAGATGAAATAGTAATTGAAATGCTTTCACAAAGAATTCAAAAAGATGACTGCAAAAACAGATTTATCCTCGACGGATTTCCGCGAACAATTGAACAGGCAAAAGTTCTTCAGGAATTATCAAACATAGACGCTGTATTAAACCTTGTTATCCCAGAAAGTATTCTTATTGAAAAAGCATGTGCAAGAAGAATTTGCAAAAATTGCGGTGACATTTACAATATCGCTGATATTAATAGAGAAGGAGTGTGCATGCCTCCAATGAGCCCAAAAAAAGAAGGCAAATGCGACAAGTGTGAAGGAGAATTAATCCAAAGAGCCGATGACAATGAACAAATAGTAAAAGAAAGGTTGGAAATATACAAAAAACAAACACAGCCACTAATCAATTTTTATAATGAACAAAGATTATTAAAAAACATAAAAATCACAAGTGCCCCAGAAATCATGGTTCCGATAATCTTAGAGATATTAAAAGAAATTGAACAAACAATAAAAGAATAATAAAATTCTAAAATGAAAAAAGAACAAAATTAAATAGAGAAACAATTATGTGAATTGGGTTATAAAATAATAAGTGGCTTTGTAACGAAAAATCAATTTCCCCTTGGACGACTAGAAAAAGAATTTGTGACTCGTGAATTAATTTCTCCAAAAAGATTAATAATAGAACAGGAACTGGAAAAATGCTCGAACAACTTAAAAAAGATTTAATCGGAAAAAATATTCCTTATCGTGAAAATGGGAAAGTTGTTGTCGGTAATGAAAAAATCCCTTGGGATGATTATCAAAAAAGAATGGTTGGTTATTGAAATTTCTTAATCTAAAAATTTAATCTTTTTCCTTCGCTTTTCTTAAATAAAATCCACAATCGTTTTTATCCCATCTTACAAACAGGAAAATCTGTTGGGTTGTAATCAGCATCATATCGAATTCCTTGTCCTACACATCTGAAATCTCCCTCAGTTGATTTCAATAAATCCTCAAAAAGATACTTTCCGAATTCACAATCTATATCAGCCATTTTATTTTATCTTTTTTTTAATTATTTATATTATTTAAAACATATAAGAAAATTCACCCGTCACAAACACCAGCATCAGTCACCCAGAACTGAATTTCATTATCTGGCAAATTAGGAGAATCAATTAATTTTGCAACACGGCTTCCTTGTTTTCCTCGTCTGAGATATAGGCGGTATGTTGAATTATGAACAACAAATCCATCAGCGATATAATTCTCCTTTTCAGGAACAGAAAAATCAAATAATAATTCTCCATTTATATTTTTTTCAATATTTATTTTTCTAATTTTTTCAAATCTAAAATCAGAATTCAGTAACCTGAAAATAAATTCAATTTTCTGCTTAATCTGCCTGTCCTTAATCCTGACATTCATTAAATTTTTCAAAGAATTTTCCAATTCCCGTCGGTTAATCCATTTATAATCAGAATTTCTTGATTTAATTATTGAACTTGGATTTAATTCAGCATCTTTCAGCAAGGTCCAAACATCAATTCTCTTAATCGGCATCAGCTCTTTATCATATGTTTTTTCAAAATAATCTTTCCATAACAATAATTGTTTTTGCTTATCAATTGAACTAAAACCAATCTGCATATAATCCTTAACACTTCTGTCTCTTATTGAAAGATTTGAAATTTTTTTTGCTCCAACATCAAATCTCAAAAAACTTCTGATTCCAAATCTCAGCAGGAATAATTGCAGATATCTTAAAATTTGTTTTTCTTTTTGAGCAATTGTTATTTTTGGTCTTTTTTTGTCAATATGCCCTTCAGCGTCGGTAAAACCCCTGATAAAACCAGCAACAACTTCTTTTTTTGATTTTGCAACATAATTCAAAATTTCAGGAATAATCAATTTAAAAAAATCAGCAATCTCTTTTGAATTAATATTCAGAGTAAAACAATTTTTGTTTTTCATCTTAAAAATATTCCCTTTAATATTAAAAATCTCTTTAAACAATCTCTGATAAACTCCAAGAACACCCTGTCTTTCATCTCTAAATCTTAGACCACTTTGCTCAAAATTTCCGTCGCCAATAAAATATCCGCAAATCTGTGCGAGTCCTGAATTCAAAATTTCAGGCATCATAATATTTTGATGTTTATATGTATAAAAAGGAACAACCTGCAATGAGATTTGATTTCCAAAATGACTTTTTAGCGTGTCAAAAATCTCTATATTCGTCGGATAGGACTGATTCAAAACTCTTCTAAACTGCCTTGGAGTAATGCCGACTTTTTTACAAATCTCTTTTCTCGAAATATTTTCTTTTTCAAGTTTCTGTGAAATCAATTTACCTTCTTCTCTGGAAATTTTCCCTATTCTTTTCAAATTCACCAACGGCAAACTTTGTACTTCCCCCTCAAAATCTAATCTGCCAATTTGTGCAACAAAATTACCTTCTTCTAAATCTTTTGCTTCTTTTTCAATCAAAGAAAAATTTTCAACACTAAAAAATCTATGGAGCCCTGAACACTTTATCTGATTTGTAGTTCTTATCTCGTAAATCGCCCCAACATCTGGATTAACAAATTTCATTTCAGAATCTACATTCTCAAAATTAAGATTTTTAAAATTTCCTGAAATAATTTTTTCCTTATTCATTTCTTTAATTTCTTTTATGCTCCCGTCTGCTAATTGAATTAAACTATCTCCTGTTAAACAAGCGTGCCCGACAATGTTTCCACCGATTGCAGTTGTTGGATCCCCAAACATTTGCGCGGGATTTGCCATCACCTGATTTGTTACATAAACAGCAAGATTATGTTGCTCTGCAAGTTTCATCAAGTTATGCATATATCGATTAAGCTTCTGCTGTCTATCTGCAAGTTGCCCTCGACCAGAATATTCTGCACGAAAATGCGCAGTCAATGAATCTATAATCATAATCTTGATTGGCTCACCATTTTTTATCATCTCTGTAACTTTCTCCAGGAGAAGCATCTGATGGTCTGAATTAAAAGCCCGCGCAACTAAAATATTTTTCAAAACTTTCTCAGGATTTGCTCCTAATGATTCAGCAATTTGTTTAATTCTCGCAGGACGAAATGTTCCCTCTGTATCAACAAAAACACACTTCCCAGAAGCACCACCTTTTTCAATTGGAAGTTGGGCATTAACAGCAAGCGTCGACGCCAACTGCGTATTATGCATCAATGTCGGCATATTCCCGCCGATAAAGGAATGCCCTTCAGGAACAACAAAATCATAAACATAATCATCATAATTAATCATTTCAATACTTTCAACAATATCCCAACTAAAGTTCCTTATCTTCAGAATAATCTCCAACGCCAAAAAAATTTTATTTAATCTTAATTCAAGATTCTCAATAATCTTCTCTCTTAAAAAATCCTTTTTTTTATCAG
This sequence comes from Candidatus Woesearchaeota archaeon, assembly GCA_964511585.1. GTDB lineage: Archaea > Nanobdellota > Nanobdellia > Pacearchaeales > GW2011-AR1 > ARS1301. The sequence goes on along the minus strand of CAZEFN010000006.1, from coordinate 6,110 downwards.
GTAAATTTCTTAAAATATAATTACTAATAGAGGACTTTGAAAGATTTAAATCTTCTGAAAGAGAATTGAATGCAAACGGAAGTTCTGGGTAAATCTCCCTTAATAATTCATTTGTTAAATCATTTGCTTTTAGTTTAAGAATTATTTCTCTAAAAATAACCCCCTGTTTTAAAAAAATCAGTTCAATTTTGTCAAGAGTTTTAGAATTTATAACATTTGTAAAAGAATTTCTTGTAAGATGTCTATAAGCCATATTGTTTTCAGATTTGCCGACGAGTTTTTTCTGTCTTCCGCGATTGCCTCCAATACTTTCTTTGTATAATTTTCTTAACTCTTTTACAATTTTATCAGGATATCCATAAGCACTATTTTTTATAGAACAATCAAAATTTTTTATTTTAAAATTAATTTTATTAATATTTTTTCTGTCTTCTCCTGAAACCCGAACAATCCAAAATAATTTTTTATCAACAATTTTTTTTCTCATCGTCGGAGAAATTCCGATACGCAATAATAAATAAGACAATTGATTTGCTAATTTCTCACTCTTAGTTGTTACAGAAACGTCGTTTGAAGAAACTTCAGCATCACCATCAAAATATCCTCCTAAAAAAGAACCAACAATATTTTTTTCAGAAAGAAAAACTCCTTCAGGAATAAACTTGTTTCCAGAATTGCATTTATCAACTCCGTCCATTATCACTCTCGTATTGTCCCTCAATAAAATTGTATAAACAGGTTTTTCCCTTCGACTATCTTTTCTGACAGTTGGTAAATAACTAAATGTTTTTTTTAAATAATCAACAACCCAATTTTTTATCTTCTCAGAACCTGTTGAAATTGAAAAAGGATTTGAAGAACCTTCAGCAGCAAATAACCCTAAAAAATAAGCGTCGTCAGGAGAATAAAACTTCTCTGTTTCAATATTAATATTTTTAGGACAAGCAATTAAATTCCCGCATTTAAGTAATCTTGTTTGTTTCCAATTCAAACCTCTGTCAAAACTTAAAAATTGATGTTTTCCTGTTATCTTTAAAATTCTTCCTTTTATTGTCTTAACAATGAAAATATTTTTCACTTTTTCCTTATACAAATGACTGACAGGAACGACCTTTAATTTATCTCCGACAAAAGATAAAACTTTAATTGTCCTCACAGAAACTGCTTTCCCCTCTTCAAAATTAAATTCATTTTTATTTTTGTATTTTTCGTATGTTTCCTCAATTGTTTCAACATGCATTCTAACATTATTAAAATATGAAACAAAAGTGTCCTTACTTACACATTTTCCAGAACCATAAGCACCAAAACCTTCTGTAATTGAACGACTCTCAACCCCTTTTCCCCCAAGAAGATTATCAAACTCCTTGCTTCCTGTTGTAATACAAAAAACACTCTCTCTTTTTTTAGCATACTCCATTCCATCTTGAAAACCCAAACTCAGCATATCCCGTGCAGCAACAATTGCCTTTCGCGCAACAGCAGAACTCACACCAGCAGCGTCGCTGAGTGCAGCAGGACTCATCACAGCCAGCGACATCATATCAAAAATACCAGCACTTTCTAGCTTAGCAGCAACAGCAGGCCCAATTCCAGGAAGATCAGTCAACTGCGGTTCATCACTTTTTTTAGATTTTTTAGGTTTTTCTTCTTCACTTTCAATTGCTTTTTTAATTTCTTCTGTTTCTTTTTTCGTTGCCATTTTCTTCATAGAGTTTAGGTTCTCCAATTAATTTAAACAAATTATTTTTCTTTCCTTCAAATTCAATCATACTTAAATGAAATTTCGCTCGAGCAATATCATAATTATTAACTGCCCAACGTAATGAGCTAATTAATTTAGAATTTTTACTATGTGTTACTAAAAAATCATAAAGTTCTAGTCTATCTTGAGAAGGAGGTACCCCCCCCATACTTAACCCTTCAAACATTAAAAAGTAATTTTTTGTTATTTCAATTGCTTCCTTCTCTATTCCAGAAAATTCTCTCTTATTTCCATTTTCTGTATAAATTTTACAAATTATATCATGATCTGCATCGCTCATCCCTCTCTAAATTACCTCACTTTATAAGCATTTATCGTCTGCAAAATAACAATTAATTATTATCCAATAAATTGACTAAATTAGAATTCCATCCTAATTTATTATAAAACATAGAAATTCTTTCTTTCCAAAAAATATAATCTTCTTTTGCTTCTCCTAAGGTTAAAACTCCTAATCCTCTTCTTGCCAATTCATAATGAACATTTATTTTAATTCCTTCCCGCATTAATCTAGTAAGTTCAGGAACATAAAAATCATCTAAATTTTCCATAAAAAATAAACAAATCAAAGTTTATATATTTTATTAATTATCAATCTCTTCAACATCCTCGACATCAGTCAAATTTTTATCAACCCTATATTCCTCCCAACGAACTTTCTTTTTTTCAATTGCATCTTTCAATTTTTTTTCAGAATTTGAAAGTTTTGAATTTCCACTTTTTACCTCGACAAAAACAATTTCCTCGACGTTTTTCTCATCCAATCCCTTAAAACAAATAAAATCAATTGGCTTTCCTAAAAACCTGCATTCTGTCGGCTTATAATTAAAATTAGGCAAAAACGGTGCAAGTTGTTCAGAAAACAAACCAGACAAAACCGCTCGCGATTTTGAAATAGCATCTTTCCGATAATTCGGTAAATCATTTTCCCACTCTTTGTGCTTTCTAAAACTTCCAATTTTCATTCCCATCCAATATGCAATAATCAAACCCACAAGAAATAAGATAATTAAAATAATTGTTAAGAGTTCCATTATAAATTAAACTAATAGATTATTAATAAATTTGTTGTTCAAAAAATATAATTATATTAATCAAGAAATTTTATTTTTAAAATACCCAAATAAAAATACAATAAAAGAAATTAAATATAAAATTCCAATAATTGGCTCTACGATTTTATCTGAACAATTATTGGCCTTATCAATTGCATTAATCCCCCTATAAAATCCTCTTGAAAAGAAGTCATATAGATCATCAATCCCAACATACATCAAAAATTCGTAATTTTACCTCGACAAATAATAAATTCCAGCAATAAAAAGATAAATTGCATTAATAATCAACAAAGGAATTTGATTCTTTTTTATAAACATTAATCCAACCTCCTCATTATTAAAGAAATTATCTGAACAATTATTGAAACAAATAAACCAAAAGCAGTCACACTCATCTGAAAAAATCAAAACAACTTGTATTAACAATATTAATTGTTATAAAAACAAAAATAGTATAATTAATTATATTCGATAAAAAAGTTAAAACTTCGACGTCAATCATTTTAAAGAAATTATTATCCCATAAATCAAAATTCCAAGTGCAATAATTCCTATTAAAATTCCAAAATAAAATAAAAATTCCTTGAATTTCATATTTGATAAAAACAAAATTCTATTTAAATTTTACTAAAAATTCCGCCGACTAGTCCACCGCACAAACCAAGAAATAAATCAAATAAAGTATCTTCTAAACTTTCCTGCACAAAAAAAGACATTCCTAAAAAATTTCCTGCAATAAATTCCCATAATTCCCAGAGAATGGCGAAGAGGCAGACAAACGAAACCACCACTATAATTTTTGCAATTTCATCTTTAATCTGAATATATCCTGAAAAATTCCTCAAAAGCAAAATTCCCAAATAAGCAATTGAGATTCCTCCTAAAAAATGCAGGGGAACATCCAGCCAAGGAAAAAGTGCATAAATTCCTGAAAAATAAAAAAATAAGGCAAGACAAAATATAGCGAAGGGAAATATGAAAAAACTTGTTAATTTCAAAAATTTAGAAACCATTTACATCTCCAAATTAGCTATCAACCCATCAACATTAATTTCATTCGCATCCTCAATAATAAATTCATTATTGTTAAAAAATTTATTAGTTCTCACATTTCCAGAAAAAATCATTTCTTTCCCCAATAAATTTTCTCGTTGCTGAATAAGCATTTCTGGATTTTCAAATTCAGTTATCCCAAAATTTTTGAGCTGCTCATGAAAAGCAACAGTTCTCATTGTCTCTGTCCCGTCGTCAATAACAAAATTTATCAAAGCTCTTTTTTCAGCAGCAACTTTCCCGTGCTCTGCACAAACAAAACCTTCTGAACCAGAAACTGCTTTTTTTCTGCACTCAGGACAAACATAAAAAAATCTTGGTTCAAAACTCTGAACAATAAAAGCCCGAACAGAAACATTCATCCCATTTTTAAAATCAATTATATTTTTTTCCTGAACAATTTTCTCTGTCTTAACATTGCTAATCATTTCCTGACTTGGTTTGAATTCTGAAAAACTTCCTAGATGAATTTCTGTCTCCCTCATGCTTGCATTTACAATCTCAACAACACTCCCCTCTTTAATCTGTCCGTTCTCTACCAAATCAATATGATTTGTATCCCAAAGAACAACTTTTATATTTGAAGTTTCATCAGCAAGAAGCAAATTACAAACTTTGCTTTCATCGCCACTTTTTGTTGTGAAAGAACGAACAGGAGATAAATTAATAACTTTTCCAGTAACATTAACTTTCCGCATTCCAGGAAGAAGTTCATCTATTTTTAATTTCTCATTATCAAAACTAATTCCTAATTCAGCAGCAATAATCTGCGCAGCACCCTCGCGTGAAATCAACCCTGCAAGTTTCGCCCGCTTCGCTTCAACCCTTCGTTCAATATCATCAACTTCCAAACCAGACGACGACGAAATTTTCCGAACAATCCTTTCATAATTTCCATCCATTAAAAATTACCTCCCCACATTTTTTAATGTATGAAAATCTCTGATTTACTTCCATATAAAAGAAAAATTAAATTCATTTATAAGAATTGCTGTGATAAAAAAACAACAAAACTTAAAAACAAATTTTTTCTCTCCAGAGTATGGGCGCGAGTAGAGAAGAAACAGGGGGTGCTCTCGCATGGGAATAGCACTAATAAAAATAAAACTCATGCCGTCGTCGCCAGATGTGAATCTAGAAGAAATAAAAGAAAAGGCAAAAAAAATCGTCGAGAACAATAAAGGAGCAAGAGTTTCATTTGAAGAACAACCAATTGCATTTGGATTAAAAGCAGTTATTGTCGGATTTGAACAAAACGAAGACAATGGAGAACTTGAACCTATTGAAAATGCTTTAAGGGAAATTGAAGACGTGAATTCTGTTGAAGTCGTGGATATGCGACGAGCATTCGGCTAAGAGACAAATTTTATATATTATTCACTGCTTAGTCGTGTGCGAGGTTGGGCTTTTGGTTAGGAGATAAATTTTCCAGATTATGCACTGCTTAATCGTGTATGGATTGGTTTTTTGGTTAGTTCTTCCAAGTAAGAAAAAATAAACAAAAAATTGAATATTTCTTACCGAATAAGAAAAGATAGATGATTCTTCCAAATAAGAAAAATTTATAAATAAAAAAAATTTTTAATTATATGAACAAAGAAAAAGAAGAAATATTGATTCAAACGGCAGAAGAATATTTTAATTTTGCAGAAGAAGGGCTAAAAAAAGAAAAATACAATTCTTGCGTTGTTTTATATTTCAAATCATTAGTTGCATTGATTGACTTATATATTTTGAGAAAAACTGGCAATACACCTTCTTCACACACAGAAAGATTTAGGATTGTTCAAAAAGAATTCAAAGAGATTTATAATATTCTCGACAAAGATTTTCCTTTTTATCAGGAAAGTTATATTCAAAAAATGAGCAAAGAACTTGCAGAGGTTATTAAAAAAGATGCAAAAATTATGGCAGAAAAAAATCAAATTGAATTATAAAAATATCGTCGATATTGTCCAGTATGGCTCGTCAGTTATAGAAGGAAAAGAGCCAAAAGACATTGATATTGCGGTTATATTTGAAAAAATTCCATTAAAAGAACAATTAGAAGAAGCACAAAAAATAAAAGAAGATTTGCAAAAACACACAGAAATTAAAATTCATATAAAATCATTTGATTTATATTCGCTGTTTGACAAAGGAAATTTTGCAAAAGAAGGAATTTTATTTTATGGAAAAAGCTTAATTTACAAAGACGAATTTTCAAAAAGATTTGGATTACTTCCAAAAATAAA
>CAZEFN010000005.1:0-5488 GCA_964511585.1 Candidatus Woesearchaeota archaeon | reverse complement strand
AGAAAGTAAGCAGGGATAATTGCAATCAATACAGCGATAATTTTATTCTTGAAAAATTTGCTTTTGAAATTTTCAGAAATCAACAAGCGCGAAATTCTCGTCGATGTATCAAGCGATGTAAGAATAAACTGATTAACCAGAAATGCACCAATCAAACCGGCAATTGAAAAAGTCAAAAACGGAATTCCCATTTTAGAAATAACATTTCCAAATCCATTTCCGAATGCGACAATCCATCCTTCTCCAAGTGAATCAATAAAGTTTATTGCTCCAAAATTCCAATCTAAACTTGAAACAAATAAAACGACGAGCAGGGCTAAAATTCCTTCTGCAATCATTCCTCCATAACCAATAAATCTCCCGTGCCTTTCGTCTGCAAGTTGTTTTGACGTCGTGCCCGATGCAACCAGTGAATGAAAGCCAGATACTGCACCGCACGCGACTGTGATAAATAAAATCGGCCACAACGGAAAATTCCCTGAAATCAATGCCGGAGAATTTACAACAGGACGAACAATTATTAATGCAGCAAAACCAAGAATCAAAAACAAAATTAATTGAATTGAACTGAGATAATCACGTGGTTGCAAAAAAATCCAGACAGGAATCAGCGACGCAATTGCCCCATAAAAAATTAGAATCGTAATCCAAAGCATTTTTACAATGCTCTCTGAAAAAGGTAGTGTAATAGGATTATTATAACCAACATACATAAAGACAAAAGCAAGTGTAAGAGCAATCAGCGACGAGATTAAAACATCTGTTTTATATTTGTAAACACAAATTCCAAGAATCATTGCAATAATAGAAATAGCAATAATAGGAATTACTAAACTTGGCTGTGCAATAATACTATCTGCAGCAGAAACCGCAAAAGTTGCAATAATCATTGTGAGCGTAATCCAGATCATTAATGCGAAAATTTTCCCTGATCTTTTGCTCAATGCTTTGCTTGTCAAATCAGAAATACTTTTTCCCTTGTCACGAACAGAAAGCATCAATGATAAATAATCATGAACAGCACCAATAAAAACACAACCAATAACAATCCACAGCGACGTGACTGCCCATCCAAAATAACTCACAGCAAGAATCGGGCCAATAATCGGACCTGCGCCTGCAATTGATGCGAAATGATGCCCAAAGAGAAAAAACTTGTTTGCAGGATAAAAATCTGTTTTGTCCTTGTTCAGAACAGCAGGTGTTTTCTTCGACGTCGGCTTGATTTTTCTCTCAATATATTTTCCATAAAGAAAATAATTTCCAATAAGAAACAAAATTCCAACAACTGCAATTAATGCACCATTCACCATCTTTTATATGGGCACGGAGGGAATTGAACCCCCTTCTCCTGGGCTGGAGCCAGGTATAATACCAGTATACGACGTACCCGTATATATCAGAGAAATCTTTAATTTTTAAATTTGCTTATTTCATTTTTTTAATTTCTGCAATTTCATCATTAGAAATAGAACAGCCCTTAAATCTCAGAGCATTTACCAGAGAGGACAAAATATTTTTTCCTTTTGTTCCAATTAATCCTTTTTTATAAGCAATGTATGCAAGTTCAACAGAGCGGATAATTTTAAACTCTTTGAAAAAATGCAATTTTTCTTTTTTAACCTGGATTTTTGTGTGCATTTTTCTTTCAAGATGTTTTTTCAAACCATCTGGTGTTTCGCACAATGAACGCATTGTTCTCTCGTCAATTGCTAGGACATTTGGAATTTTTCTCGCGTTTAAAATTTGGCTTAATGCAACACACGACGCCTCTCCCTCGCTGATTAATTTAATTTTCCCCCGATTATCTACAAAACTGCTGTTTGCAATGTCCATTACTTTTTTTGTTCCAATATTAATTTCACTATCTTTTACACCAAGAACATCTGGAAATTCCAGAACTTTTTCATTAACTAATTCCTGAAGTTTAATTCCTTCTAATTGAAAACGCGGAATTTGCATTGGTTTATCAATAATTTCTTTTTTAACATCTCGTGTGATAATAAAATGTCCTCCAAAATTTTTCTGCAACTTTCGCAACTCTTCATACATGCATGCCATTGCAAAACTAATTATTGTGCTAGCATCGAAGATGATTGCTTTATCTTTCATATTATCTAAAGATATTATCTAAAATTTTAATTCTCTGCTTTAAACTTTTTTCATTTGCTTCAAGTTCATAATTTTCCTGTTTTTGTCCTGCATATCCGGCGAGTTCAAACATTGTTATCCCAAGAAGATTTGCTGTTTTCTCAAGTGAAATTCCGTGCTCGTAAATTTTCGATGCTTTGTTAATTTCTGCTTTTCTAAAAACATCGTGAATATAACCCCTCAGTTTTCCAGAAATATTTTCAATTTCTCCACGCATTGATTTCAATGTTCCTCCAACTTCTTTTCCATTTTTCAACTCACTTATAATTTTATCAATATACACAATTATGTTCTTGTAAAACTTTTTCCATCCAGGATAACTTTTGTAATTCTCTCTCTCGAGAAATTTGCTAATTGAATAAATAATTACTGCGACAGCAATATTATCTGGATCCTGAGTTCGCGACGCTGTATTGTTTGTATGGTCACTCAACGCACGAATCTTCGAAGTGTTTCCTTCATTTATTGCATCTTTTGCTTCTTCAAAAATCCTAAGAATATTTTCCACCTCTTTCATTCAAATGACCTCTTTATAATTTTGGATGAATGGAACATCTTTGATGTTGCTTGCATAAAAATAAAAGAAAAAAGATTATTTAAAGGTTAATGTTCTTAATAAATATGAAACAAATTTTGTTTGACACAAATTTCATCCTGACTTGCATAAAAAATAAGATTGATTTTTTCGACGAGCTACTCGGTGAGCAAATTTTAATTCCAGAACAGGTGATAGACGAGATAAAAAGAATTAATAATATTTATTCAGGAATTGCACTTCAACTCTTGAAAAAAAACAAATTCAAAAAAATAAAATTAGAAAAAGGACACGTCGATAAAAAAATAATTCAGTATATTAAAAACAAGCCTGAAATAATTGTTGCAACTTTGGATAGAGAACTTCAGAATAAAATTCATAATAAAAAAATTATTATTCGAGGAAAGAAGAAATTAGAGATACAATAAGTTTTAAAAACCATTTCTCACTATTTTTTTCAGATAAAATGTTCTATATAACTGAAGTTAGGGATTATGTACGCGTCGAGCCAAAATTATTCGGCTTGCCTACAGCAGAAGCCGTCGACCAGCAACTCAAGGCAACATACAGCGGGCACTATGACAAAGAACTTGGGCAAATTATAACAATAATTGAAGTGATTAATGTGGGTGAAGGAGTTATAATTCCCGGCGACGGAGCAGCATACTATCAATCAAGATTCAGGTTATTAACATGGAAAACCGAAATTCAGGAGATAATTTTTGGCTCAATTGAAGAAATAACAAGTTTCGGTGCTTTCATAAACATGGGTTCAATGCGCGGAATGATTCACATTTCCCAGACAATGGATGATTTCGTGAGTTTCAGCAAGGCAAACTCTTTATTAGGAAAAACATCAAAACGAAATTTAAAAGCAAATGATTTATGCATCGCGAGAGTTGTTTCAATCAGCCACAAAGGCGACGAACCAAAAATCGGGCTAACAATGCGTCAGCCAGGTTTAGGAAAAATTGACTGGATAAAAGAAGACAAAGTTAAAAGAGAAAAAGCAACTAAAAGAGCATTAAGAACAGAAGAATTAGCAACTAAAAAGAAAACAAGAAAGAAAAAATAAAATGCCAGAAAAAAATCCCATGGAAAAAAAAATTAAAATAAGTTATTCTATTGATGAAGCAACTGCTTTTTATATAGAAGGAGAAAGAGTAATTCCAGTAGGAGGCATAACTTCTCAGAATATTCCTTATACTCATGACGGAAAATGAGAACCTCAAGAAAAATCCCAAGCAGAAGCAGAAGATAAATTAAAAAAAATGTTAAACTAAAATGCCAAAAGACAAAGCATGCAAAATTTGCAATACAATTTTTGAAGGAAAAGAAAAATGCCCTAGTTGTGAATCCAGGGAATCAACAGACACATTCAAAGGAAGACTTGTTGTTATCGACCCGGAAAAATCAGAAATTGCTCAAAAATTAAAATTAAAAAGCAAGGGAAATTTTGCAATTAAAACAAAATAATGGAATTAAAAATAATAAGCGAAACAGAAAACCCTCTTTTTAACCGACGGGAAATTGAAGGCGAAATTTATTCAGAGGCAACTCCAAGCAGAGAGGAAGTTGCGAAAATTCTTTCAGAAAAATTCTCCACTAACAAAGAAATAATAAAAATAAGAACCATAAAAGGAAAATTCGGGCAAAAAGTTTTTCTGATTGTTGCAAATATTTACAAATCAAAAGAAGATAAGGATAAAATAGAAAATAAAAAAAAGAAAGATCTTGAATTAGAAAAAAAGCAAGAAGAAGCAAAAAAACCTGCTGAACCAGTTGAGGAAAAAACAGAAGCTGTTCAGGATAAAAAAGAAATTTCTGAAGGAGAAAATATTAAGGAGTAAATTATGGGTAAAAAGAAAAAATCAAATAAGAAAGGAAAAAAACCACACAAGAACAAACCAACGAGCAAAAAATATACAAAGTATAAAGTTGAAGGCGACAAAGTTTCAAAAGCAAGAACATGTCCTCGTTGCGGACCTGGAATATTTTTAATGACTGCAAAAGATAGAGTTTACTGTGGCAAATGCCATTATGCTGAATTTAATTCTAAAGAAAAAATTTCTGATAAAAAATAATTGGGCAAATTAAAAATTAATTTAGTAAGCCCGCTCTTTTAGTAATTTTATAAATATAAACCTAGGAGCAGTGTCAATTAAGTTCTCTCCTCCATTTTAGGATATCTGGATTATTAATTTGAAACCCTGGGAGAATTCTTCAAGCCAACAAAACAGTAGACCTGAAGCCTTCTCCTGGGGAAAAAGAGGTGATATTAAATAGAACAATAACATCTATTTAAACCTTTCGGTAATGTTACTCTTGAAAAATGACGTCTCGTTTTCAACCAAAAGTAGTAATCTTATTCATCCCTTCCAAATAGTTCGCAAAATTTTTAATAAGATATAAACTAACATATTTATAAAATTCAATTAACTTATTTTTTATGGAAAAAGAGAACACAATCAATTCTGCAAGTCAAAATCAAATTCAGGATTTATTATTTAGTCGCGAAATAGGATGGAAAGAAATAATTTACGACCTGATAAATACAGAACAACTTGACCCATGGGACATTAATATCACGACGCTTTCAGATAAATATCTTGAAAAAATAAAAGAATATGAAGAAGATGATTTCTTTACATCGAGCAAGGTTCTTCTCGCAGCAGCACTTCTTCTTCGCATAAAATCAGAGATTCTTCTTAATCAGTATATCAAAAGCATTGACGAAATTTTATTTGGAAAAAAAGAAGAAAAAAAATACACAATGGAACGCATTGAACTTGACGAAGAAAT
>CAZEFN010000004.1:0-9212 GCA_964511585.1 Candidatus Woesearchaeota archaeon | reverse complement strand
CATGAATATCTTTACAAATTATGCAAAATAAAAAATAAGATGTTAACAGAAGAAGGTAAAAAGATTGCAGAGCAAAGACATGGTTATATGAATGATTTTTTTGATAGAGTAAATAAAGAAGTGAAGGGAGAATTATAATGGAACCAAAACCAAAAGAGAAATATAAACACTTCAAAGGGGGAGTTTATGAAATTGTTTGTATTGCTCTTGATTGTGAAAACCCAAAAAAAAAGTTAGTTGTTTACAAAAATATTGATGACGGAAAAATTTGGGTTCGTGAGTTAAATGATTTTATTGGAGAAAAAGTTTTTGATGATGAAACAAAAGTCAGGAGGTTTGTTAAAATAGAATGAACGAAAACACCGATGACAAAATGAAAAATGAGAAAGATTTAAATAGTTCAAAACATAATAATAATTATAATACACGAGGGCCAGGGAGTAATCCCTGCAACCCAGAGATATTTGTCGGTTCAGGTTGTAATCCCTGCAATCATTTAAAGATTTCTGAAAAACTTATGATTTTTATTGACGGGGGAAATTTGTTCAATGCCTTAAGAGATTATAAAATAAAAGTGGATTTTGAAAAACTTATAAATATTTTATCAAATGATTTTAATCTTATAAGAGTTTATTATTATACAGGCATTCCAACGAGAAAAAGTTGGGATAAAAAAAAGATGACAAAAAAAGAATTTGATAATCGTTTAAACAATCAATTAAAGTTTCTGGAAAATTTAGAGTTCAATTATAATTTTCATGTCATAAAAAAACCTTTGATTTTAGAAGACGGAAAAATGAAAGAGAAAGGAGTTGATGTTAATATTGCATCTGATATTATCTGGCATGGGCTTTCAAATAATTACGACGCATTTATTTTAATTTCAGGAGATAAAGATTTAATGGATTGTTTAATTAGAATGAAAGATAATGGAAAAAGAGTTATCATTGCTAATTTTGAAAACAGAGTAAGCAGAGAAATTAAAAAAATTGCTGATAGATATATTAATCTTTTAGATTATATTGAAAAAATAAAATTTGTGGATTAAAGATGACACCAGAAAAAAACACCGACGACAAAATTGAAGAAAAGTGTGATAATGTGATGAAAGAATGTTCTAATGAAAAAGGAATAGTGAATACAGAGATTTCAGAAGAGATGAAAAAATCATATCTGGATTATGCAATGAGTGTTATTGTTTCGCGGGCGATTCCTGCAATTGAAGACGGACTAAAGCCTGTTCAGCGACGTATTTTATATGCAATGCAACAAATGGGTTTGAAGCCAGGGACGCAAACGAAGAAGTCAGCACGTGTTGTCGGAGATGTTATTGGTAAGTATCATCCGCACGGAGATTCTGCTGTTTATGAAGCAATGGTAAGAATGGCACAGAATTTTTCATTGAGATATCCTCTTGTTTTTGGACAGGGAAATTTTGGAAGTATCGACGGAGATCCTCCAGCAGCTATGCGTTATTGCATTACTGGGGATAGTTTAATTTTAACTGAAAAAGGAATAATTCCAATAAAGAAAATCTCAGATAAAAAAGAAAAAAAAGTTAATTTTAAAATTCAATCTTATGATGGTAAAAAAAATAATGCTTCTAAGTTTTTTAATTCAGGAAAGCATTTAACAAAAAGAATTTTTACTTCTTCTGGATATGAATTAGAAGGTTCTTATAATCATCCTGTGATGACGTGGAAATTAACAGAGAATTTTAAACCCGAAATTTCTTGGAAACTTTTAGAAAATATTGAAAAGGGAGACATTGTTTTAATTAATAGAAATCACAATCTTTTCTCTAAAAAATCTGTTGATTTAAAAAAGTATTTTCCAAAAAAAGGATTTAGAAACGATTTTGATTTACCTTCCAAAATGGATAATGAACTTGCGTTTTTACTTGGAGCTCTTGTCAGCGAGGGGAGTTTTCATAAAAACCAGATTTTGTTTAATAATAAAGATAAAGTGTTTTATGAAAAAGTTAAATCAATTATAATCTCAAAATTTAAAGGAGTGCAAATTTATGAGAGAAAAATTAAAGGTAATTGCGGTGAACTTAGTATATACGAGCAAAAAATTGTATCTTTTTTAAAAAATATTGGATTAAATAATGTTAAATCAAAAGATAAAGAAATTCCTTTTTCTGTTTTAATATCCACAAAAGAAAATTTAAGGAATTTTTTAATTGCTTTATTTGAAGGTGATGGAAGTGTTCAAAAAATTAAAGATAAACGCCATAATGGGCAAAGCATACAACTAACTTATGATTCAAAGAGTGAAAAACTTATTTCTCAACTTAAGATAGTTTTATTAAATTATGGAATTGTTTCAAATTTACCTTATATAGATAAAAGAAGTGGTTGTTTTAGGCTTTTTATTTCTTCTCACACAAATTTAAAAAAATTTGCAGATGAAATAGGATTTTTTTCTGATAGAAAAAATAATGTTTTATCCCATATAGAAAAAATAAATTCAAAAAGATTGAGCAAAAATGATTTTATTCCTTTTTTAAATGATTATCTTAGAAATAAGTATAAAAAAGAATTTATCTCTAAAAATAATTTTGATAGATATAACTCATTATCTAAAAATTATTCTTTGCTTGTTAAAATTCTTGACAAAAAAGACAAAGAAATGATTGATTGGATTTTACAAAATAATTTTTATTTTGATCAGGTTGTTAAAATTGATTATTCAAAAATAAAGAAAGAAGTTTATTCTATTAAAGTTAATAGTGAATGTCATTCTTTTATTGCAAATGGTTTTGTAAATCATAACACAGAAGCACGGATGATGCCGATTGCAATGGAACTTATTCAGGATTTGGAAAAAGAAACTGTTGATTTTTCTCCTAATTATGACGGCTCGCTGAAAGAACCAGATTTAATGCCAGGGAAATTACCGACGCTGATGCTGAATGGTGCAACAGGTATTGCAGTTGGAATGGCGACAAGTATTCCTCCTCATAATCTGACAGAAGTTTGTGATGCAATTATTTTTTATATTAAAAAACCAAATATAGATTTTTCTGAATTAATTGAAATTGTGAAAGGGCCTGACTTTCCAACTGGTGGTTCTGTTACAGGAAATATGGAAGAACTTTATAAAACAGGGCGCGGAAAACTTGTTACTCGTGGCAAAGTTACAAATGAGATTATTAAGAATAAAGAAGGAATTGTTATAACTGAAATTCCTTATCTGCTGAATAAATCTATTCTTGTTCAACAAATTGCTGATCTGGTTCAGAAGAAAAAAATAAAAGATGTTTCTGATTTGCGCGACGAGAGTTCAAAAGGAAAAATTCGTATTGTGGTTGAGTTAAAGAAAAATGCAAATTCTAAATTTATTATTAATTCACTTTACAAATACACAAGATTACAGGATTCTTTTAATGTTAATTTTTTAGCATTGCACAACGGACAGCCAAAGATTATGAATTTGAAAGAAGTTCTTGAAGCATATGTTAGTTATAGAAAGCAAATTATCACAAAGAGAACAAAGTATGAGTTGAAAAAAGCAAAAGAGAGGCAGGAAATTGTTGAGGGTTTGCTGATTGCCTTGAAAAATATCGACGCTGTTATTAATTTGATTAAAAAATCAAAAGAAAAAACAGAAGCATTTGAAGGGTTAATCAAGAATTTTGAATTGAGCAAAAAACAAGCAGAAGCTGTTTTGGAAACAAAATTACAGCAATTGACTTCAATGGAAGTTGATAAACTTAAAAAAGAAGCAGATGATTTGAAAAAGAGTATTGCTGAATATGAAAAAATTCTCAGAGACATTAATGAAGTCCTGAAAATTATTGTTAAAGAAGTTAATGAATTAAAAAATAAGTATGGGGATAATAGAAGAACAAATGTTTTGAAAAATATAAAAGAAATTCAGGAAAAAGATTTGGTTCAGAAAAAAGAAGTTGTTGTTACAATTACTGACAAGGGTTATTGCAAGAGAATGGATGTTCAGATATATCGGGAGCAAAAGCGCGGAGGCAGGGGGGTTATTGGAAGTGGCTTGGCAACAGGTGATTTTGTAAAGCAGTTGATAACTTGTTCTACTCATGATTATCTGATGTTTTTCACGACGAGAGGAAGAGTTCTTTGGTTAAAAGCACACGAAATTCCCGACGCTGAAAGATACGGCAAAGGCAAAGCGATTGTCAATATGCTGAACCTGAAAGATGAAAACATTACAAAAGTTATCTCTCTGAATAATTTTGATGATTGCCTGTTCATGGCGACAAAAAAAGGAGTTGTCAAAAAAATTTCCCTGAAGCATTTTTCAAAACCGCGTGCTTCTGGAATCAAGGCATTGAATTTGCCAAATGATGGGGCTGATTTTTTAATTGGTGTTGAGATTGTGAAACCAAAACAAGATGTTTTATTGGCGACAAAAAAAGGACAGGCAATTAAATTTAATAGCGACGATGTCAGAGAAATGGGGCGTGCGAGTTATGGTGTTACTGGAATAAAACTTAGAAAAGACGACGAGGTTGTTAGTCTGGAGGTTTTGGATACAGAAGCAATTTTGACAATTACTCGAAAAGGTTATGGAAAGCGAACTTCTGTTTCTGATTATAGAAAAACAGCCCGGGCTGGGAAAGGTGTTATTAATATAAAAGTTACAGACAAGAACGGGGAAATTGTAACTACTATTGCTGTTAATGACAAGGATAATGTTATCATCACGACGGCAAAAGGAATTGTGATTAGAACTTCTCTGAAAAATATTCGGGTGATGGGACGAGCAACGCAGGGTGTAAGAATTGTTAAACTTCAGCAAGGAGATTATGTAACTGATTTGATTAGGGTTGTGGAGAATGGGAATGGAAGTGGCGGGGAAGAATGAAAATTTTATATAGTTTGGATTTTTACTAATTTAGTAATATGGAATTAAAATTTATCAAACCAAAAGAGAGTGAAATAGAATATAAAATTGATTTACATAAACAAAATATGGGAAAACCTTATTTTTCTACAAAGAATCTAAAAATTTTTAATGAAGATGTCTTGAAAACTAAGGCAATACCGGATAATTCTATTGATTTAATTATTACTTCTCCTCCCTATAATATTGATATAAAATATAATTCTCATGATGATAAAATCTCTTATAATAAATATCTTGAATTTAGTCATAAATGGTTGTCCAGATGTTTTGATTGGCTAAAAAATGATGGGCGAATGTGTCTTAATATTCCTTTGGATAAAAATAAAGGAGGACAACAAAGCGTCGGGGCTGATTTAACGACGATTGCTAAGAAAATTGGATTTAATTATCATTCTACTATTATCTGGAATGAGGGTAATATCTCGAGGAGAACTGCGTGGGGTTCATGGCTTAGTGCGTCTGCCCCTTATGTTATTGCACCAGTAGAATTAATTGTTGTTCTGTATAAAGATAAATGGAAAAAAAATAATAAAGGAGGTTCTGACATTTCTAAAGAGGAATTTATAGAATGGACAAATGGTCTATGGGCTTTTCCTGGGCAAAGTAAAAAAGGAGCAGGAGGGCATCCCGCGGCTTTCCCAATTGAACTGCCTCGCAGATGCATAAAATTATTTAGTTATGTGGGGGATACAATTCTTGATCCTTTCCTTGGGAGTGGGACAACTCTTATTACATCTTATCTCAATAATCGCAAGGGAATTGGAATTGAGGTTGACAAAGATTATTGTAATATTGTTATTGAGCGTTTAAAATCCGAAGCGAAAATAAATCAAAAAAAATTATATTAAATGGAGAAGAAAACAATTAGAGAGTTGTTAATAGAGTTTTTTAAATCACATCCAAACGAAGATATGCCCCATGGGCCTGTAGTTGATTGGGTTGAAGAAAGATATTTGAAAATTTACAACAAAAAACCGAGAGACACTTGGAGGTCAATTCGGAACTTGCACGAGAATGGTTTTTTGATTAAAGTTAGAAAAGGGATTTATCGCTATGACCCCGAAGCAGTAAAGGAAAGAAAATTAGAAGAATTTACCTCCGAGCAAAAAGCAGAGATTTTGAAAAGAGATAATTATAAATGTGTAATTTGCGGTCGTGGAAAAAAAGAAGGTGTTGAATTGCATGTTGACCACATTAAACCAAAATACCTCGGTGGGAAAGCAACTATTGAAAATGGGCAGACTTTATGTGCGCAACATAATTTTATTAAAAAATCTTTAAAACAAACAGAGACAGGAAAGAAAATGTTTATTCATTTGTATGAATTAGCGAAAAAAGAGAACAATTTTAAATTAATGAAATTCTGCGAGGATATTTTAAAAATTTATGAAGAATATGATATTAATGGACATATTATTTGGAAGAGATAAAATGAAAATATATTCTTCAACACATATTTATTTTTAAATAATTAATATATTATTTTTTATGGAATTAAAAGAATTAGAAAAATTAGTTAAAGAAGGGGTTGAAAAAGGCGGGATGAAATTTATTTGCAAAACAAAAATGAATAATCTGAACAGAGATGTATTTACTGCAACTAAAAAATTTGGAGATGATTATGACTATTTAATTCTTCTTCCTGTAATCTATAATACTGGTGAAAGATGGGATGGATTAATGAATGCTTATGGGAAGATTAGAGAATATTAATCACCAAATATCTAGCAATTCCTCGTCGGTGATTTTGCTTTCTGATTTTTCTGTTTTCTTTTCTGGAATTTTCCCGCCGAATTTAGGACAATAATCTTTGTATTCACACCAGTTGCAGAGAATTGATTTTCTCGTCGGAAAATTTTCTGTTGCTTCTATTTTTTTTATCAGTTCAAGTGTTTCTTTTTTTAATTTTACAAGTTGCTCATTTGTCCGACAGGAGCAGATTTTCTGGTTGTGTGCAAGATAGTGCCAGACAAGACAAACATCTTTTTCATAACCGAAAGTTTCTTTTATTGCAATTGAATAAAGTGCAAGTTGCCTGTCGTTTTCGACTTTTTCTTTTAACGGAAGATTGTTTGCTGTTTTATAGTCGTGGATTTCATATTCATTTTTTTCTGGGTTGTAAACTAATCTGTCGATAAAACCCTGAAGTTGATATTTTCCTTTTTCATCAAGATTTATAATTATCTTTTTTTCAACTTCAACTGTATTGTCGTCGAAAGGATGATGTTTTGTGTAATAATCCATAAGGAACTGCACGCCTTTGTTGAAATAATCTTTTTGAGTTAATTCTTTTTTTACAATCAGTGTGTCGTCGGTGTAGCTGTCTTGCCATCTTATTGCATAATCTGTGATTACCTCGTCGATTGTTGGAATGTTTTTGCCGGATAAAATTTGGTTATATAGCCATTCCAATGTTGCGTGAACCGCACTTCCAAGATGCGCTTCTATTGTTTTTTCAATTGCAGGTTTTATCTTGTCAATATAGCGAAGTTTAAATTTGAAAGGGCATTGCTCAAAAGTTGATAAACGAGAGTGCGAATATATTTTTGTTTTTGATTTTTTTATTGACATTTTAATTTGGCGCTTACGCGCGATATTACCTGCTTCGAAATTGACTTGCGTCAAATTTCTTCGCACTTTATTTTGTTAAAGGAAAATCAAATTAATAACTTTTTTCATATAGGTTTTTGGGATTATTAATTAAAAAAGAAAGGGGGTTTTAAAAGTTTGTTTTGGTTTTACTCGCATTCTCCACTTTCTTCATTGTAAGAATTAAATCCTTTGTTAATGCAACACACTTCATTTTGCCCTGGTGTTACTGTTGAGCACCTGTTACCGACGATAATTTTATCTCGTGCTAAAAATCCCCACCAGGAATTTCTTATTCTTGTAACCTCTCCTGTTTCTGAATTCATCTGCAATTTGACTTTTTCTTTTATTGGAATTATTCCAAAAAGTCGTGCTCTTTTTTGTGCCTGAACTTGGTAGTTTCCGTCGTCGTCAAGTTCCATTTCATGATTTTCAAGTCCGCCAATTCTTTCTGTTAATCTTGACTGAACTTTATCCGGAAGAACTTCAATTGCTCTTGTTTTGTTGCCGTTGAATATTCCGTAAATTTTTCCTTCTGCTTTATATAATTCAACTTTTGTAGAAGCGTTTTGTTCTTTAACTTGAAAAATTGTATTTCCTGAATTTCCTGCACGAATTGTCATTTCTCTTGTACCATCTTGTAATTGGCATTTTGTTACAGAACCAGTGCATGTGCAACCCTCTGGGCAATTACTTTGGTTTGTATTTTGCAAACGATTTTGTGTTCGCTGAATGACTTTTGTTTGATATTCTGAATTTTGTGCCTGAACAGCGTCGGTATTATCCAATTGAGAACTGTCTGAATTTGCATTTTCAGAATTATTATTTGATATTACTCCTTGGTTCTGTGTTACATTGTCGTTTGCAACAGAACCAGTTATTGATGCAGATACAAATCCAATTAATAAAAAAGTTAATGTTATGAAAATTAATATTTTTTTCATATAATAATTATTAAATATTGTTTTTAAATTTGTCTATCCTAAAATTTCACCCCAACCAATTAGTCGCCAATGTCCATCAATGTTTCGTGCGATTCCGACGTTATCTCCTGCGAGAGATACTACAGGGATGTTCAGCGAGAATTCAATTTGTCTTTTTTTCTCATCGAGTTTTTCAACTGTTCCGACGCTGATTGTTGTGTTTATGCTGAGCATCAGAAGTTCTTTTATTTTTATTGGTTCAACTGATTTTCTGTCTGCAATTCCAAGAACTTCTTTGAAAAGTTCGTGTTTTATTTTTATTTTGTTTGTTATTTCAGGAAGATTTTTTTTTGTGGATATTATGCATCCTGTGAGTGCGTCAGCTTTTGTGAGAGAAGGGTCAAGTGATGTTTCAATTGAAATGCTTGCTCCAGGAGTAATCTCTTTTAATGATTCTTTGCCTTTGTAAAGAGAGAGAATTTTTGTTGTTAATGTCTGATATGTTTGCTGATTTTGTTTTTTTATTGATAAGCCCGGTTTGATTTCAATTTCATCGCCAACTTTTAATTTTCCTTTTTTTAGAATTCCTCCTAAAACCCCTCCATTTAGTTTTGGAATTTCTGTTCCGGGTTTGTTAATGTCAAAACTTCGTGCGACGAGAAATATTGGTTTTGAGATTTCATCTTTTTCTGGGATTTTTATTTTTATTAGTTGGTCTAAAATTTTATCAATATTTATCCCCTGTTGTGCTGAAATTGGAATTATCAGAGCGTTTTCAGCAAATGTCCCTTTTATGAATTTTTTTATTTCCTG
>CAZEFN010000003.1:0-9446 GCA_964511585.1 Candidatus Woesearchaeota archaeon | reverse complement strand
CTTCAACCAAGCCAATATTTGGAAAAGAACAAATAGAGGAAAACAGAGATATATCATGATAGAAACAATAGCCCATTTTATATTAGAATAAATACTAAGTGAATCTGAACTAAATATTAACGATGGTTCTAAAAAAAATTTGGTATGAAGGAATATAAGTAGAAACATTAACACTAAGAAAAACCAACTTATCGCAAAATACTGATTTCTATTCATAACTTATTTATAACTTTCATATTTAAAAAGGCTACTCTTTTTGTTTACCAACCGCTAACTTTACAATGTATTGCTAATTCAAAAAAATTCTAATAAGGACTCCTGCATAATAAGCAGTAATTATGACTATTCCTGCAATTGTAACATGCTCTAAGACCACTTTATAATAAGGGATTTTTCTTTGTTTTGAAATGTAAATGCTAAAAAGAGAAATCAATAAAATTCCCCACAAAACACAAATTATAATTGCATTTAAAACTTCGAATAATAAGAACGGAATAATAAAAGTGAAAGTGAAAATAAATTTTGAAAAAAACGTTGCATAAGTTGATTCCCAGACTTTCTTCTCGCTGATTTTTGTATCAGATTCATCCGCCATATGCATTTCCCATGCATCAGAAAGAGAGTCAGAAATAGCAATAACAATTATTCCACCAATAATTGCAAGAACAGATTTTGTTGTTGAATACAATCCATTAATTAATCCAAGAGTTGTAATTATTCCAGAAGTCAGTCCAAATCCAAGCCCCTTCTTATTGGAGTTTCCATTTTAAGCAACCTTCAGAATTTTTCTGAGAATTCCGCCTGTAATCATAAGAAGAATAAGATAAAACCAAAACCAGCTTAAAAAACCAAGAAATGCCGGGTCGCCAATTGATTCAAAAAAATCATCAAACCATCTGAAAAATAAAACAAAAGGCACACCAGTATAAATTATCGAAGCCATGCTTAACTTCATCATTTCAGGCATTGAAGAAAATTGTTTTTTTTGCAACTCCATCATTTTAACTGCATTGCCTTCTTTCTGGAATTTTTTCATTTCTTCCTGCAGCTTTTTCTGTGCTTTTTTCAGTTCTTTCAATGCTTCTTGGTCTGTTGCATATTTCTGAATTAAAGAAGTAACTACGGAAATAAACAATGCAATTATTATCATCCCCCCATAAAGATGCCATTTTAATAAAATACCAAAACTCGGGTCAAGAATATAATGAATAGCATTTTTTATCAACGGAAAACTATTCCACAAACTCGCAATTATCATTACCGCGAACATAACAATAAATATTGTCCTAAAACGCACCTGTTTTTTTACCATAATTAATTATTAGGGAAAATGGTTTAAAAGAGTTTGGATTTAGTTTCAATAATATAAATATTTAAGAAGTATATTTTTATTAATAAATTATGGAGGAAGATTATGGGGTTCTTGATAAAATTTATAATTAATCATCCCCCGATAAACTTTCTTATTGCAGGATTCATGTCAGTTGCATGTTGCTGTGCGATATTTTGATAAAATTGGGACATAATCATTATGACAAGAAGAATTGCTGTTCCAGAAACCAGAGCACCAAGTAAATTAGTTACTGACGCCAGTAAACCAATTGCAATTCCTCCCATGACTGTCAAAGGCATAATATACCTGTCCAAAATGCTTTCTAAAATTCTTATATCTTGTCGAAAACCAGCAACTTGCAATCCTGATGCAACAATTTTTTTTGCTTGTGCTTTTGAATCCATCCCAGATGTTTTAACCCAGAATACTGCAAACATCGTCGAGAAAAATGCAAAAAACAATACATGGGTTAATCCTTGTAATAAATATTTTGACATAAATCCTCCTCTAATGAATAATTCTAAAATATTAGTAGAGCCAATCCAAAATGCAAAACCTGAAATTGCCTGTCCTTGTGAAAACTGTCCGAGCCATCCAAAATACGACGCTATTTTTGCAGCACCAGTACAAACACCCCCCTCAATATAACACGGAGCAGCAGCGTTTTCGAGCATGCCCCCGAATAACTGTAAATTCGCAACTAGTGCAGCAGTTAAAATGACTGGAATAACAGAAGCATAAAAAAATGACAAAGGCCATTTAACACTATAACCTCTTATTCTTCCAAATGACAACGGAATTTCAACTTTCAGTGATTGCGCCCAAACAACAAGTAAGAAAATAATTAATGTTGCAATTATCGTCGCTGCAGCAGAAAAAAATTCAATAGGATATTGATTTATTATTGATTGAATTAAAACAAGGAATTTACCAGAACAAGCAGTATTATTAAAATCAAGAAGACAATTTCTTCCTTGCTGATTTATAAACTGGAACGCAGAAGTAAATAACCTCCATGAAACACCAGCACCAATAAATAAACTAACCCCAGAACCAAAACCCCATTTGCTCGTGACTTCATCCATATAAAAGATTACAAGTCCTCCTGCAATTAATTGCACAATCATCAAACCAGTAAAACCAGGCATTGCCTCAAGCCCTTTCATTAAGACATAAACACTTGCTTCAAAGATTATAAAAAAGAAAACAAGTAACTTCTGGATTCCCTGAAAAAATTTTTTCCCTTCCACTGTCGTCGTGTCAATATTCAAAATTCCGGCACCAGTTAGCAACTGCAAAATAATCGACGCCATTACAATTGGTCCAATACCAAGTGAAATAATACTCCCAAAATCAGTTCCAAGAATAATTGCCAGATATTCAAATCTTCCAAGTGCATTTTCACTTAATCCAAAAAGAGGAATATTTGCCAGCACAAAAAAACTTCCAAGTATAATCAGTGTCCATTTTAATTTGGTATTGAATCCAACTTTCTTTTCAACTGGTTTTGTAACTTCTGGAATAAAACTGAATATTTTTGTCATGTCCATTTATTAATTATAGAATTCGGTTTTTAAGAGTTTGGTTGAGTTTTCTTTTAATGTATCTATTTATTTTCCAAAATAATCTCTCCACCAGATTTCTTGATTTTTTCAATTGCACTTTTCGACGCTGATTTTGCCTTAATAATAATTTTATTATTCACCTCACCTGTTCCAAGAATTTTATAATCTATTGCATCAACTTCCCATTTGTCTCCTTTCTTTTTTCCATAACTTTCAATATTAGCATCAATCTGCCTAACATTGATTTTATTTTCTTTATTTCTTTCAGTTCCTCTGCTTGTTACTCCTTGTTTTCCAAAATATTTGTTTCCGTATTTTTTTATTATAAGTGTTTTTTTCTGGTCTGCTCTTTTTCCACTTCCAGCCATTCCAACCCCTCCCTTACTTCCACTTTTCTTTTTTTTCTTTCGTGCTCCACCACCATGAGTTCCCATTTTTCTTCCGTGCATTCTCGATGATTTAGTGCGTTTTTTGAGTTTCATCACAACATCCTCCGAATTAATTCATTCATTTTTTTATTTTCTCCAAGAACACCCTTGCCGACGCCAAAATGTTTTTTTGTGTCCATTCCTCCTCGTGCAGGATGCAATCTGAAAAAAGGTTTTAATTTTCCTTCCTTGTCTTTTTGTCCTCGCTTTCCAACAAGTTCTTTGTAAGTATCGTCGCTGATTTCACCAAATGCAACAAAATCACGAACTTTTTTAATCATTCCAAGTTGCACTTTTGTGGGTTTGTCAAAAACAACACAAACATATTTTTTTCTTAATCTTAATCTCTGCAGAGTTTCAACTATTTCTTTTCTTAATCCAATTTGTCCGGTTATTCTAATTACTGCGATTTTCATTTGAAATAACCTCTATATAATTTTTGAATAAATGAAAATCTTTCATTAGAAACTGAAATTTCAGACGAATGAAAATTTCTTTGAAATTTGCTTTGATTTATTTTTTTCATTTTTCATTTGTTATTTTTAATGCATTAACACATGCTTTTATCATATTAAATGTTGTTTTTTTATGTCCGAATGTTTTGCTGTAAACATCTTTAATTCCTGCAAGTTGCAAAACTTTTTTTAGTTCACTTCCAACAACCAATCCAGTTCCTTGTGGGGCAGGAATTAATTTGACCCTCACACTTCCTGATTTTCCTTCCACTTCAAATGGAATAGTATGTTCTTCAGAGCAATCACAATCAAATGCCGCGCACGCTCTGCCAACCCGGAAAATATTTAATTTTGCTTTTCTTATTGCCTTATCTCTTGCAGGAAGAGTTTCTTTTGCTTTGCCGTCGCCAACGCCTACATGTCCTTCTCTGTCACCAACAACAGCCATCGCCGAGAAACTCGGAACATTTCCTTCTTTTGTTTTTCTCTGCGTCTGTCTCCATGCCCTTCTTTTCCCACCACCAAATTTTCCTTTTGATTGTCCGATTGAAATTAAATCTGATTGAACATTAATTAGAGAATCAACAATTTCTGGTTCAAGGATTTTCAAATTTTTATCTAATATCTCATCAATGTTTTTTATTTTTTTGTTCTTAACATCTTCCCCTAATTTTGTTTTTGGTTCCCACCCCACAAGTCCATCATTCACTTCAAATTTTTTCTTTTTACCATTAACTTTTTCTTCAACTTCTTGTTTCATTTTTTCAAGTTCTTTCAAATCAGTTTCGTCGAGAACATCTTCTGGTTTTTCTGCAAATTCGTCTTGTGCTTCAATTTGTTTTTTTTCTTCAGGCATTTTCAATTTTCTCCTTTATTTTTTCAAATTCAATTTTATTTTTGAGTGAAGAACCTTTTATTCTTTCCTCTTCTGGAAAACATTCTTTTTTGCATTTTATTTTTACCCCTGTATCAATAAGTCCTTTTAAAAAACCATAAATTTTTGTTTTATGTAATACTCTGAGCATTCCAAAATCTACAATCGGAGTTGCGAGTTTTTTTGAGATAATCTGTTTGCCGATTAAATATCCAATAAGATAAGCAGCAGGAATTGATTTAAGGGCCCCAGTTGCATTTTCAGGCCAGCCATATTTTAACAAATTTTTTGAAGTAATTGTTATGATAACTTTATCTTTTGCTTCTTTGCTCTCAATATATTGCACTATCAAATACTTATTTGTCCTTCGGAAAACAATTCGTGGCTTTTTACTTTTCAATAAACCAAGACGTTTTTTATAATCTGTTTTTCCTTCTTTTCTTCTTCGTTTTATTGTTCTCATTCTAAATAACCTCTGTACAATTTTCGGATGAATGAAAATTTCCTTGAAATTTACTTTGATTTACTTTCATTTTTCCCATTCTCCTTTCACTTTCTCAAGAATTTTTATTAATTTAATCCCAAAATTATTTTTCCAATTGTTCACCGCCTCGTCAATAAACCTCGCCTCTTCTTGTTTATTTTTTGTCAATCCAATCCAGTTGTTTTTGCTGATTATTTCCATTGCTTTTTTCATCATATTATTTATCTCTTTCTTTTCTTCTGAATTAAAAATTCTTGATTCGCTTATATTAAGAATGTTTTGGGGATTTGGAACAATTAAACTATGAAGATAATTTGTCCAGCCCATATAAGTTTCAATTATTCTGGAGCAAATTTGC
The DNA here is from genome assembly GCA_964511585.1 of Candidatus Woesearchaeota archaeon. Lineage (GTDB taxonomy): Archaea > Nanobdellota > Nanobdellia > Pacearchaeales > GW2011-AR1 > ARS1301. Next base: position 3,949 of record CAZEFN010000003.1, on the reverse strand, counting down.
CTATCTATATTTTCACTCACAAAACCATCTTTTAAAATAGCATCTTTAATATAAAATATCTCGTCGATATCTTGCAATTCTGATTTAAACCCAAATTCCTTTTTTAAATCTTCAAATTTTTTTTCTAATTCATTTAGTATTTCTTTGTTGTTCATTTTTTTAATTCCTTAATATATTCTTTAAGATGTGCTTGACTTCTGAATTGGCGATTTCTAATTTTTTTTCTAATATCTTTGACTTCTCCGGAATTGAGCATTTTTTTTCTTTTCATCTCTGCAACATATTTTCTAAGTTTTCTGGTAGTCCTAACATAATCTTTTTTGCGAGTATTAAGTGTCTTTTTAATTTTTCCAGGTCCTTTTTTATTCTTTCTTTTGATATTTCTTTTTCTTCCTTTTTTTTCTTTAATAACAATTGCCCCCTCTTTTTTTAAATCTCTTATGTCTTGTTTTGTGAGTGCCTCTTTTATTTCGTCAAGTCGCGATTGCACAAACATAATTCTTTTTTTTCCAGCTCCCAAAACTTTTTGAGCCAGTGATTTCTTTTTTGCTAAATTCATTTTTTATCCTCAGAGGATTTAATTTTTAAATTTGATATTTGAATTCCTTTTTCTTTTGCCCTATTTAAAATCTCTATTCTTTTCTTTTTTCCAATCTTTCCCAAAATAACTAATTCTCTTTTCTCAACTTTTTCCAAATCACTTAAATTATTGACTATAAATTGCTTTTTTCTCCCGGACTTTTTATAACCAATACTTACAACTACAGGATAACCTTTTCTTTTCTCCCGCATTTTATTATCTCTTCCAGTAGGTTTCCTCCATTTTTGGTTTTTCTTTTTTTTGAATTTGCCAAATCTAAACCAATCTCTCCTCAAAAATTTCATATTTTCTTTCCTCCTTTACTAATAATATAAATCCCGTCTTGGAAAATTCTCCTGTCCCTTCCAATTATTTTTGTGGCTTTTTCAATATTTGCTGCTGTTTGCCCCGCAATTTCTTTATCAGTAGATAAAATGGTAATCTCTTGTCCTTGAATTTTTACTTCTGCATTAATCGGAATTTTAGCTTTTCTTGCAATCTTTTCACCGAGAAAATTTTTAATCAGTATTTCGTTGTTGTTAACATTCACATTCATTGGAAAATGACTTGCGCAAATTTTCATTTTATATTCAAATTTTTCCTGAACACCATTAATCATATTATGGATATGCGAGATAAGAGTATTTATCCTCTTTTTTTCATTTTTTGTTGCTTTATCATGTCCAATCTTTATCTTGTTGTCTTCAATCTCGAAAATCAACCCCCTCAAATTAATTTTTTTTCTGTTTTCTCCTTTGGGTCCTTTAGCAATTAAAAAAGAGTCTTCTAATTTAATTTCTACTCCTTCAGGAATTTCAATTTTATGTTCTATTCTTTTTTTCATTTTAATAAAAAAATGCAACTAAGCATCCTCCGATATTTTCTTGTTGAGATTCTTCATGTGTTTTTAAGCCTTTGTTTGTTGAAAGAATCATTGTCCCAATATTTCGTGCAGGTAAGTATCTCCGTCGGTATTTCTCAATTTGTGAAACATCACAGCTAAATCTTGGTTTTACTGCTCTGCATTCTGTCAAATTATCAATTGCAATATCTATTGATTTCTCCTTGCTGTTTATTTTGTATTTTTTAATGGCTCCTTTTTGCTTCATAATTTTTAAAACCTCAATTAATAAATTTGAGATTCTTTTTATTTTAACAGAGTTCTTTCTGGCTCTTTTAGCATTTCTTATCATGTTAAGCCCGTCGGCAACTATATCGTGTGACATTTTAACTGTATTTTTTAAAACCGATTTCAACTGCAATTTCTCTAAAGCAGTGTCGGCACAAATTTAATCCATATGATTTTATGTGGGCCCCGAATCTTCCGCATCTTTCACATTTTTTCGCAGTAATGCCTGTTTTTCTTTCTTTTGGTTTATTGTGCTTCAAAAATTTTGCCTTTACTGCGGGCTTATTTTCAAATTGCTTCAATATTTTTTTATGATCTGATGTTGTCATTCAAAATAACCCCCATATAATTTTTGGATGAATGAAAATCTTTCGTTCGAAACTGAAATTTCAGACGAATGAAAATTTCCTTGAAATTTACTTTGATTTATTTTCATTTAAAATTTAACCCGTAGGTTTCCTCCATAAATTTAATTATTTCTTCTTTTGTAATAACTTGTCGGGCAGGCATTTTTCCTTTTTTGGCTTTTCGTAATTTAATCCTTCTTCCAGCACGCTTGAAAACAATCGTCACATCAAAACCAATAATCCCAATCTCTCTTTGATATTCAATTCCAGGAATTTCAATATACTCTTTTATTCCAAATGAAAAATTATTCTCGCTGACTTGTTTTTTCTTTAATGTCTTGTCTATTGTGACAAAAAGTTTTTTCAATAATTCCTCATAATCTTTCCTAAGTGTAACAACAGCACCGACTTCTAAACCCGGTCTTATATTAAATGCAGGAATTCTTTTTTTAGAACTTATCTTTGCAATTTTTCTTCCTGTTAAAAAATTCAGTAATTTAACTCCTTTTTCTAAACCCTCTCCGATTCCACCGACGCTAAGAACAACTTTTTCAATTTTTATTTGTCGCATTATATTTTCTTTCATTATTCAATCTCCATTATTTGTTTAATTAAAACATCAATTTCTTTTCCTTCAAGATTCAATCTTGCCATCTTTTTCTCTTTCAAAATTTTTTCAACAACACCTTCTTTTCCTGCGTGTTTACCTTCAACAATAATAATTTTTGTTTTTTCTTTTAATGGAAGGCATTTCAAAATTTTTTTGTTTTTTAAATCAATAATAACAGAATCGCCAATACTGCATTTAAGGTCACTCAGATAATTTTTTCCGTCCCTAAGATTCAATTGGATTTTTTTTCCTTTCAATATTTTCTTTCCAATGATTTTTGTTATTTTTGAATTTATTTCTGTTTCTTTGATCTCCTGCAACCCGTATTTTCCATTTGGTAAAAGTCCAATTTTGTAAAATTTTTTTGTAGGAATTATTGCAAGTGTATCAAACAAAAGAAGAGAATTTTTATCATCTTTTGCTTCTTTTCCATTAATTAATATTTTTTTATCATGAATTATCCTTTTAACCTCTTTTCTTGTCTGGCAAATTTTGAGCATATCTCTTAATATAATTAATAATGGGACTCCTCTTTCTAGATTTGTATTTGGGTGAACTACAAATGTTGTTCCTTTTCTAGCAATAGGCCATCGTTTTGGTGTTTTTTGTCGTTTTAAGTGTGCCATTATTTTTTTTCCTCAACCTTATTTTTTGAATCTATTTTCTCTTCTTTTTTTGTTTCTTTTTTAATTTTTAATTTTCTTTTTTTGTCATCAACATTTAATTCAATAATCTGCAAATTTGAAGATTTTAGAGGAACATTTGTTTTTGAACCATCCATCTTCTTTGCCTGGATTCCTTCAATATAAATCTTCCCTAATTTTGTTTTAATCTCGATAATTTTTCCCTGTTTTTTCTTGAACTTTCCCCGCATGATTTTTACAATATCCCCTTTTCGTGCAACTACATTTCTTTTTCCTTGTTTTTTTCTCAGCTCTTTTGATAGGTTAACACTAAGTAATTTTCTTTTAATATGTAATGGTGCTCTTGCTATAAACTTCCTCTGTTTCCGAGGCTGTTTACTTGCTTTCCATTTTGTTGAAAATTTTTGTTTCATCTAAAAAAATCCCCATACAATTTTCGAATGAATGAAAATCTTTCGTTCGAAACTGAAATTTCGGGCGAATGAAAATTTCCTTGAAATTTACTTTGATTTGCTTTCATTTGATAATAACTTCCAGCAAATTAGCGAATGACTGGAAAATTTTTAATTTTGCTTTCATTTGATAACAACCTCCAAAAGGTTAGCGAATGAATGAAAAATCTTTGATTTTGCTTTCATA
>CAZEFN010000002.1:0-14266 GCA_964511585.1 Candidatus Woesearchaeota archaeon | reverse complement strand
AGATTCGATTATTCATTATTTTAACTAAATTTTCGGAGGAACAAACAAAACGAACAAAGAGTTAATTGTGTCTGGCATTATTGGTTTGATTCTTGCGTGGGTCGCTTGGGAATCACATCTCCCCGCAGCTATTTTTGCAGGAGTTATTGGATTAATTTCATTGATTGGTGGGTTACTAAAAAATTAAGATAACCCCTCAGAAAATATTTAAATTTTCTTTTTAAAAAATCCCCGTCGACAAATCTCGCTAAAACCACTTGTCCAAACCTTTCTGCTTTTGCTTTTCTTTCACACCCCTTAATTTTTCCAACTGCTTATCAACTCTTTCTTCTGAAAAATCATGCCTTGCAACTAAAATTTCTTTTATTTTTTCCTCTTCAATATTCCCGAATTTGAACTCAGCATCATCAACATCATGTTTCTTGAATATTTCAAAAATTTCTTTCCAGTCAAATCTATCTTCTTCAGGCAAACTCATTATCTGTTCCTCGACGTTTTGAAAAATAAAAATCGGTTGTTTGAATCTTTTTACGATATCCAATGCTTTTTTTTGTCCAATTCCCGGAACTCCTTTTGGGTTATAATCTGTTCCAACAAGAATTCCAAGACAGATTAATTGCTCAAGATTTATCTCTAAATAATTCAAAACTTTTTCAAGTTCAATCAGCTCGGGATTAATTTCAATAAACCCTGAATATGTTTTTCTCCGTCGGGCGAGAGTCAAATTTCGAATCAGCCTTTTTGCGCCAAAAAGCAAACTATCATAATCCTGGCTTGCACTGGCATAAATATCCTGATTAATTTTAGTCAAATAAGCTGCTTCTGCTTCTCCTTCACTCGGTGCCTGCACAACAGGAATTCCCATTGCTTCCAAAAGTTCCTTGCTTTCCTCAATCATTTCATCGTCAAGACGAAGCAACTGACTTCCATATTTTCTCATTAACCCAACATCTTCTTCCTTTCTTGCCTCCTCATATTTTTCTTTTGTAGCATCCCGAACACCCTCGCGAATTTTGTGCGTCTTTGCCTTCAGCATTGGTGCCTTGCCATCAAAAACATAAATCAATTTCAACCCCTCGTTCATTAAATTAATATTCCTGTAAAAAAGTCCGGAAAGATGACTTGTAATTTTTTTCCTGTCATCCATCAGCGGCGTCCCGTCTGGTTGCCGAATCGTCGATAAAAACTGATACAAAACATTAAAAGCATCAACGCAAATAATCTTACCCCCAAGTTCTGCAACTTCAATTTCTTTCCGTGGAATAATTTCACTTATGCTTAAACCCATATTTATCGAGGGTGTAGAAGTATAAATAATTATTGATTAATTTCTCAGACAAAATAATCTTCTGGAATTTCAAGATTATATTTTTTAAATTGATTAAGGACATATTTTTCTAAATTTTCTCCATCCATCTTTTTAATTCTTATTGCACTATTTTCTGTTGTAACGATTTCATCTTTTAATTTTCCAAGCAAACCTTTTACAAGAACGGGATGATTTTTTATTCTCCGTCCTCTTCCAATAAAAAAATTATAAATTCTCTCTAAAATTTCTTTTTCAGAATTAATCTCTCTATCCTTTAAAAAAGATTTTCTTTTCCATTCTTCATTTCTTTCTTTATCAATCTCAGGAGAAATTCCATAACAACCAATAGAGGGGTTATCTTTCTGAACAAAATAACCTTCTCCTGAAGGAATATATTTTTCCATAGATAATTTTTAATAATTAGTATTTAAACCTTATCATCTCAAAATTTAAATAACACCCTTACTTCTTTTTTTATGAAACTAAAATTCATCCCAATTGATTATGATTACTTTGATTTTCAGGGGAAAAACTATGCTAAAATTATCGGACGTGATGATAAAGATAAACGTGTTTGTGTAATTGATTCTTGTGATGTTTTTTTATGGGCAATTTTAAAAAAAGATATTTCAAAACAAAAAATTAAAAAATTGATTGAAAAAATTTCAAAGATAAAATTAGATATAAAAGGACGACAAACAAAAGTCGAAAAAGTTGAATTGCACGAAAAAAAATTCCTTGATAAAAAAGTTTTAGCACTGAAGATATTTGCAACAAATTATAAGGACTTGCACGATATTGCAGATAAGTTAAATTTTAATGAAATTGAAAAACGTCGAGGCTATGATTTAGGTTATACAACGCATTATATAAATGAGAAAAAAATCTTGCCATTACAATGGTATGAAATTGAAGGGGGGGTTCTTGCAAACTCTCAAGAATTCGGAGGAATTGACATGGCTCTTGATGTTGATTATTGTATTAATCTAAAGAATTCTAAAAAAATTAATGAAAAAAATTTCAAACCAAAAATTCTTTGTTATGATATTGAAACAGACGATTTGCAAATTGGTAAAGGAGAAATTTTAATGATTTCTCTCGTCGGAGAAAACTTCAAAAAAGTTTTAAGCTGGAAAAAATCAGAGAGTGAACAAAAATTTGTAGAGCATGTTAAAAATGAAGAGGAACTCTTAGAAAAATTTTGTGAAGAAATAAAAAAATTTAAACCAGATTTTTTAATTGGTTATTTTTCAGATGGATTTGACCTTCCTTATTTGAAAGCCCGTGCAGAAAAACTAAAAGTCAAACTTGAACTTGGTGTCGACGGAAGCCAGCCAAAATTTTCTCGCGGAAGTTTATTGACAGGAAAAATAAATGGAATTGTTCATATTGATTTGTTAAGATTCATCAGAACCGCCTATGCACAATATATGCAATCAGAAACATTATCACTAAATGAAGTAGCAAAAGAATTTTTAGGCGACACAAAAAAACAATTCAAAATAGAACATTCCTCAAAAATAAAAAAATGGAATGATTATCACGAATATAATTTGCACGACTCTGTCCTTGTAAAAAATTTATTTGAAAAATTCTGGCCAGACCTGCAAGAATTCACAAAAATCGTGCGAGAACCCGTCTTTGATGTATCCCGGTATGGATTATCAAAAATAGTTGAATCATATATTCTGCATAATTTAGAAAGATTCAATGAAATTCCAGAAAAACGCCCGACATATAATGAAATTTCAGAAAGAAAAAATAGTGGGGGTGTCGAAGGAGCGTTTGTGTTTGAACCAAAACCTGGGCTCTATGAAGACATCGCAATGTTTGATTTTACCTCAATGCACACAAGTATAATCATAACCCATAATATTTCAAAAGGAACTCTCCTCAATAAAAAAGAAAAAGAATCTTATGAATCACCTGAAATTGAATTCAAAAACAAAAAACAAAAATTTTATTTTTCAAAACAAAGAGGTTTTTTTCCAGAACTGCTGAATGAAATTTTTGAAATGCGAAAAAAATTCAAAGAAGAATTTAAAAAAAACCCGAATCAAATTACAAAAGCGCGAAGCAATGCATTCAAAGTATTATCAGCGTCGGTGCATGGATATATTGGATTTTTCGGAGCAAGATATTATTCTATTGAATCATCAGCATCAATACTTGCTTTTGTCAGAAAATTCAATAAAGAAACAATTGAAAAAATAAAAACCCAGGGGTATGAAGTTATCTATGGAGATAGTATTAGTGGAGACACAAAAATAATAATTAAAGATAAAAATAATCTGAGGGAGGAAAAGATTAAAGATTTGTTTATTAAAACAGATTATAAAACCAACTCTGGAAAAGAGTATAATATAAAAGAAAGTTTAGAGGTGCTAACTCTTGATGAAAAAGGAATGTCGGTATTCAAACCAATTCCATATATTTTAAGACATAAATGTAACAAAAAAATGTATCGGGTACATTTTACTAATAATTGGTTTATTGATGTTACAGAAGATCACTCATTAATGGGTTATCAAGCATATAATTTTAATCAAAGTAAGAAAAATAAATTAAATCCATTAAATAGAATAATAGAAATAAAACCTGATGAAATTGGTAAAAAGGTTAATAGTATTATTACACTGAAAAAAATACCATTAAAAGAAGAAAAATCTGACAATTATCTCAAAGAAATTTACGAACTAATCGGATTATTCATTGGTGATGGAAGTTTTTGCAGAAACAAAACGCAGAAAAAAAGCGATAAAGATTATTATCTAAGTCTTTCTCTAGGTAACGATAAAGAAGAGATTTTGGACAAAATAATAAAACCTTTAATAGAGAAGGGATATATAAAAAATTATTGGGAGAGCAAAATAAGAAAGGGCGATATAAAATTAAATGGTCTAAAGTTAATAAAAATAATTACTAAAAATTGTAGAATCAAAGGAAAGAAAACAATACCGGATAAATTATTTTATGAAACCGAAGAGAATATTGCATCTTTTCTCCGAGGACTTTTTACTGCGGATGGAACAGTTATAATAAGAAACAAAACACCAATAATCAAGTATACTTCTATTGAAGAAGATTATATAAAAAAGGTAAGAAATTTGTTGTATAGATTAGGAATTTCACATTCGATATTTAAGGAAAATAATAAAAATGTTTATAAGACTTATAAAAAAGTATATTCATCTGGAAGTTATTCAAAGAATATTATCATAAAAGATAAAGAAAGTTTTGCAAGAAAAATAGGGTTTATTCTTGAAAGGAAAAATCAACGAATGAATATAAAAACAAATAATTTAAAAACAAGTTCAATAAAAGAATTTGAATTCGACTTGCAAAGTGTCAAGAAAACTGAAGAGATTGACATACCTGAATATGTTTATGATATTGAAGTGGAAGATACACATAAATTTTTTGCAAATAATATTTTAGCTCATAACACAGATTCCATTGCTTTTCTCAAAAATGGAAAATCAGAAGAGGAAATAAAAAAACTTCTTAAAAGATTAAACTCAGAACTTCCTGGAATTATGCATCTTGAACTTGAAGATTTTTTCAAAAGAGGAATTTGGGTAACAACTCGTGCAGGGATTACAGGAGCTAAAAAAAAGTATGCTCTTTTAGATAAAAAAGAAAATTTGAAAATTCGTGGTTTTGAAACAGTTCGTCGCGACTGGTGCAAATTGTCAAGAAATTTGCAGAATAAAATAATAAAACAAATACTTGAAGACGGAAATGAAAAAAAAGCATTAGAAATTTTAAAAGATATTGTCAAAAAAATAAAAGATAGAAAAATTTCTCAAGAAGAAATTATTATTAGAACACAATTAAAAAAACCACTTTCAGAATATATTGCAAAAGGACCACATGTTATTGCTGCTGAAAAAATGAAGAAACAAGAAATTCCTATTTCACAAGGAGGGTTAATTGAATATTATATTGCAGAAACAAAAGAAAAAAAGAAGCTTGTTAGGGAAAAAGTAAAACTCCCAAACGAAGAAGGAGAATATGATATTGAATATTATTTAACAAAACAAATTCTTCCTGCAGTTGAAAATATTTTTCATATATTCAATATAGAGATTAAGGAAATCATCGACGGAAAAAGACAGGACAAATTGGGAAAATGGTTTTAAAATGAAATCCCAACGAACAATACCAAAACCACTTTTCCTTGAAAGAATGAAAAAACTTCTTCCAGACAAAGAAGATTTTCAAAATTATTTAGATATATTAAAAATTTCTCCTGTAAAATCAATTCGTTGCAATAAATTAAAAATTTCTCCGTCGGACTTGAAGAAAAAACTTGAAGAAAAAAATTGGAAAATAAAACAACTGTGGAAGAATCATCCAGAAATTATGATTATTGAAAATGAAGTTCTTCCCGGAGAAATAGGACGAGCACTTGAACATCAGTTAGGTTATTATTATATGCAGGAACTTGCAAGTATGTTACCTGTGATTGCAATGAAACCAAAAGAAAATGAATTGATTTTAGATTTATGCGCTGCGCCAGGAAGCAAGACAACACAATTATCGTCGGAAATGTCAGGGACGGGAACAATTATCGCGAACGAAGTTTCAATGGGACGTCTGAAAATTCTTGCATCAAATCTTGAAAAATCAGGAGCAACAAATACAATAATAACACGAAAAGACGGCTTTGCTTTTTGCAAACGACTAACAAAATATAACCCAGAAATAAAATTTGAAAGAATCCTCGTAGATGCTCCTTGCTCAGGAGAAGGAACATTAAGAAGCTCATTAAAAACATACAAAATGTGGAATATCAAAACAATTCAAAATCTTCCAAAAATTCAATACGGGCTTGTTGCGTCTGCATTTGAAATTTTAAAACAAAATGGAACTTTGATTTATTCAACTTGCACTCACGCCCCAGAAGAAAACGAAGGCGTTGTCGACGCTATTTTAGATAAATTCAGAGATAAAATTAAACTTGAAAAAATTATCCTACCAATAAAAACGCGAGAAGGAATTACAGAATGGGAAAGAAAAATATTTTCAAAAGAAGTAAAAAAATGCGCACGAATTTATCCCCACGACAACAACACAGAGGGTTTTTTCATCGCTAAGTTTCAGGGGTTGGTATGAAAATAATAATCAACTCAGGATATTTTGACCCTCTTCACATCGGACATTTAGAATGTATGGAATTATCCAAAAAATTAGGGGATAAATTAGTAGTTATATTAAACAACGATTATCAATGCGAATTAAAAAAAGGAAAAGCATTTATGCCTCTCCAGGAAAAAAAGAAAATTTTAGAGACAATCAAATTTATTGATGAAGTTTTTATTTCAATTGATAAAAACAGAAGTGTATGTGAATCAATTAAAGCAATTGCTGAAAAATACAAAGGACATGAAATTATTTTTGCAAAAGGAGGGGACAGATTTTCAGAAGAAATTCCAGAAGCAAAGGTTTGCAAAGAATATAGTATAAAAATTATTGACAGAATCGGAGAAAAAATACAATCCTCTTCAAAATTGACAGGATTAAAAGAAATAAAATGAATCATCACGAACCATCACTAAAAATATTCACATCAAAAGAAAAAGAAAAACTCGTCGAGCAGTTGAGCAAACAATTTGGAATAAAAAAAGTTGATGGAATGATTTCAATGCGTGGACGCGAACGACTTTTTTTGTTTCAGGGAATTCTAAATGAAAAACAAATCCACGAAATTGAATCGACAATTCCTATTGAACGCGTTGGAATTTACTTTGGAAAAGATATTAATGGGCAAATTCGTTTAAGTATTGAAGGAGTTCATATATTAAAAAATCAAATTACAAAAAACATTTTTGAATTAAATGAAGAACAACTTGATTTATGGATGAAAGGAAATGAATTAAATATAAAAAGCGGAAAAAATGGGTTTTTAATAATGAAATACAAAGATAATTTTTTAGGAACAGGAAAAGCCAGCGAGGAGAAAATAACAAATTTTATTCCAAAAAATCGGAGATTGAAGGAAAGAAAATGAACACCCATAAAATCCTCCTCGCAGGAAAAATATCATCAGATGTGAAAAAATATGCCAGAGAAATAATTAAATCAGAAGTTTCTCTTTTAGAAATTGCTGAAAAAATAGAAGACAAAATAATTGAACTTGGAGGCAAACCTGCTTTTCCAACAAACCTTTCAATCAATGAAATCGCGGCACACTACACGCCATCGCACGACGACACGACAAAAGCACACGGGCTATTGAAAATAGATTTAGGAGTTTCTATCGACGGATGGATTGCAGACACGGCTTTTTCAATTGATTTAGAAAATTCAGAAGAAAATAAAAAATTAATTTCAGCGTCTGAACAAGCACTTGAAAATGTAATTAAGATTTTCAAAGAGGGGGAAAACCTGAATAATATTGGAAAAGAAATTTCAGATACTATTGAAAAAATGGGCTTCTCTCCCATCACAAATCTTGGAGGACATGGACTGGGAAAAGAAGATCTTCACGCAGAACCATTTATTCCAAATTTTGACAATAAAAAAAATATTCAGATAAAAAAAGGACTTTATGCAATTGAGCCATTTGCAACAACCGGTGCTGGTCGTGTTCGCGACGGCAAACCATCTGGAATTTACATGCTAACATCTGAAAAAAATGTGCGAAGTCCAATTGCTCGCGAACTTCTAAATTATATTGCAGAAAATTATCAAACACTTCCATTTTGCTCTCGCTGGCTTGTAAAAAAATTCGGGACAAAAGCACTCTTTGGATTAAAACAATTAGAAGAAAATAACAATCTCCATCATTTCCCTCAATTAATTGAAATAGGAAAAGGAAAAGTTTCGCAGACAGAACATACAATTCTCGTCGGTAAAAATGAGATTATTGTTACGACAAATTAAATATATTTTTCAAGAGTTTGTTTTAGGACAGCAAGGTCAAATGGCTTTAATATAAATTCCCTTGCTCCTGCTTCAAGTGCCTCTTCTTTAATATCCTTCCCAGACATCTGTATAAAAGGGATTTCAGGATATAAGTTAGCACATCTTTTGATAACTTCTAATCCATTCATCTCTGGCATATTATTATCAGTAAAAACTAATTTTATTTCTTTTTCATTTTTGACAATCCCTTCATAAAGAGATTTTCCATTATCAAATGAATCAATCATCCCACTATATTTTGGAAAGAACATTCCAAGTGCTTTATTTAATAATTCTCTCATAGATTCATTATCATCTGCAAGATAAATTTTGTTTCTCATCTTATCTTAAAAATTTTTTAATTAAAAATCTTTGTATTGTAATCACTTTATAGTTATCCCAAATAACTATTTCCCATAGGAATTGCTGATTTCGCTGATTTGATAAAACTCTCCTCAACTTTTTTATAAACATCAATTGTTTGTTTTGTAACACTTGGTTTTATTTTTTTCAATGCTTCATCAAAATGCTTTTTCTTTACATCTTTGCAATTCATATTCTCTCTTAATGCCAGCATAGCTGCTTCTCTTGTTACTGCTTCTAAATCTGCCCCAGTATGACCATCTGTCCTTTTCGCGACATCAGTAAGATTAACATCTTTTGCAAGTGGCATTTTTTTTGTATGAACTTCTAAAATCTTTTTTCGCCCCGCCTCTGTCGGTGCATTCACCAAAAGTATTTTGTCAAATCTTCCAGGACGCAACAACGCCGAGTCAAGCAAGTCTGGTCTATTCGTTGCAGCAATAATCAAAACATCATTTAAACCTTCAAGCCCATCCATTTCAGCAAGTATTTGATTCAAAACTCTTTCTGTAACTTTTGTTCCTGTTTCCTGTCCTCGTTTTCCTGCAAGTGAATCAACCTCATCAAAGAAAATAATACAAGGAGCAACTTGTCGTGCTCTTTCAAAAATTTTCCTGACTCCTTCTTCGCTATTATGTGCAATTACTCCTCCAAACCCGGATACAAAATTATGTTCACCGCCAACTTCTATATCATAAACATATTCTTCGGATTTAATGGTTTTTATTTCTTTGACCAAATCAAAATATAAATCGCTCTCCGCCAAATCCCAATATTCTCTATATTTGGTTTTATCCCTGTCAACCAAAATAAGCATATCCTTTAATGCCTCTTTGCCTATTGATTTATTTGTACTATAAACATGATTTGAATTCGAGGCAAGTTCATATAATTCGCCGCTTAATGGAATTATATCTGACCTCGCCCATTTTCTAGACCCAATATATTGTAGTATTCTCCTGTTTCTTACATTATCAATAAAACCGATATCAGTAAACTTCTCGAAATTCTTTACTCCTAAAATACTAATTCTATAGAATTCATTATTGTACCTATCAGATTTCTTTAAGTAGCAAGTTGCAACAATGCCGAAATCCAATAGCATATAAAGCAAATCATTGGCAAGCGTCCTACTTATTGTCGACGCTTCTATCTGAAACTTTCCTCTTTCTACTTGATGTATTGAACCATCCCCGCTGAAATATCCTTTAAGAAGATTTGCTTTGCTTTCTTTATCTAATATAAAAGCTAATTCAGGGAGATTTTTACTTGATGCTCCACTTTTCAATCCAAAGACATTTCTAAACACTTTTTCCATAAAGAAAGAATTTATAGTTACATTAGAATCAGTTTCAGATATATTAAATCCATATTCCAAGCAAATATTTTTTATATCTTGTCTGATTTCCGGATTTTGATTATGAATTCTTATTGTTGAGCTATTAAAATCTCCTTCTGCTATCCATAGTCCTACCAATCTCCAAAAGTTTTTGTTGAGACCGAATAATGACGGGTATTCGTGTGTGCTACCTTTCAATTTTATTTTTATTTCATCAAAGTTTACCATAAGTCTTGACTCTTTAATTAATGCATCAAAGTTAATAATTGATACAGGCAGATTTTTATACACTATGTCTGCTAAATATTTTTTGGATATATTTAAGATATTAGCTGTTTTTTCCAATCCCAGAATTTTCTTTGCATCTTCCAAGTAAGAAGATACGTTTGAAACAAAAATATCTTTATCATCCTTAAAATGTTCATACAGATTAATTTCTTTAATTATCTCCCTTGGTAAATTAAGGTTTTTCGGCACAACAATATAACTCTCATTGGGAATAAGATTACTAGTCGGAACATCTGTGATTTTTCCATTAATAAAAGAAAACAGGGAATGATCTTCAGTAACTTTAATTTTCCTCCCTGTTCTCGTAGTTACTTCCATTAATTTTGATCCTTCTAATTTATGTTTGATAAAATCAGTTATTCTGGAAAACTTTATTTTTTTATCCTTATCAAATGCAAGAACTTGCACGTCTGCTTTTTTTTCAACAATGTCGCCTATTTTCATTCTTCTTGTCCTGTTACCCTCTTTAACAATTAATTCCTCGCTATAAGGGAGAGATTTTCCAACCCACATGCTCAACAGCGACGGACCTTTAACCTGAATAAAATTTGCCTCTGATTCTTTTGCAACAGCTTTTGCAAGTAATGTTTTACCTGTTCCAGGCGGACCATAAAGCAAAATTCCTCGCGACGGACGAATGCCCATTCTCTTGAAACAATCAGCATTTTTCAACGGCCACTCAACTGCTTCCATTAAATCATTTCTAATCTGATCCAAACCCCCAACATCATCCCATCCAACATTTGGAGTTTCAACTAAAACTTCTCTCATTGCCGACGGGCGAACAACTTTAAGTGCATCAGTAAAATCATCGTGTTTGATAATCAATTTCTCTAAGACTTCCAAAGGAATCTGTTCATCTCCATCAAGTTTCATCTCAGGCAAATATTTTCTCAGCACATTCATTGCTGCTTCTTTCGCAAGCGATTCCAAATCAGCCCCGACAAAACCATGCGTCATTCTTGCAATCTCTTCTAATTTAACATTTTTCAAAGGCATCCCCCGAGTATGAATTTTCAAAATTGCCAGTCTTCCATGCTTGTCAGGAACATTGATATTAATTTCTCTGTCAAATCTTCCAGGACGACGAAGTGCAGGGTCAAGCACATTCACACGATTTGTCGCACCAATCACAATAACTTTGCCCCTTGATTTTAAACCATCCATCATTGTCAAAATCTGCGAAACAACTCTCCTCTCAACCTCACCACTAACATCTTCTCTTTTCGGAGCAATTGAATCAATCTCGTCGATAAAAATAATTGAAGGCGAATTTTTTTCAGCTTCTTCAAAAACATCGCGAATTTTTTTTTCTGATTCACCATAATACTTTGACATTATTTCCGGCCCGTTCAGCAACATAAAATTTGCTTCTGATTCATTTGCAACAGCACGTGCCAAAAGCGTCTTCCCTGTTCCAGGAGGCCCATGCAATAAAACTCCTTTTGGGGGTTCAATACCAAGTTTATGAAAAATTTCAGGATGCTTTAATGGAAGTTCAACCATCTCTCTAATTTTCTTAATTTCGTCTGACAAACCTCCAATATCCTCATAAGTAATTTCAGGAAGGTTCTCTTCTGTTAATTCAACTGCCTTGGAATTTAATGTGACTTCTGTATTTTCAGTAATTTGGACAGGACCATTTGGACTTGCAGATATGACGACAAAACGAATTTGAGTAATTCCTCCTCCCAAGCCCCCAAAACTCATATTATTAAAAATATCTCCGAATATATCTCCAAGTTCATTAAAATCAGACATCAAATCTTTTCTTCTCTGAACTCCTCCAAGAACAACAACATCTCCTTTGACAACTGTTCTTCCAAGCAAACCATTTCTTAAATGCTCTGGCTCACCCTGAACCATTATTCCTTTTTGTGCAGGAGCAATCACAATTTTTTTAGCTTCCTTAACATCTGCTTTTTCAACAATCACAACATCTCCAATTCCTGCTTTTGCATTTTTACGCAAAATCCCGTCGATACGAATTATTCCTTCTCCAACATCAGCAGGATAAGCCCGGTCAGCAATTGCAATTGTTTCACGATTACCTTTAATCAAAATCGCATCGCCTCTCCGCACACCCAACTCCCTCATAATTTCATTATCAATTCTCGCAATACCTTTATATGCATCATCCTGTTGTGCTTCAACAACTTTCAATCTAATTTTCTTTTCTTTGCTCATCTTTTAATTCCTCCTACTCTTTCAAAACTCAAACTTAGTTTATCCATTTCTTCAAAACATAAACGAACCATATCATTCATCATTTCTTTTTGTGTATTCATGAATAAAACAATTTCCTTTGGGATTGAAACAGCATAACTATTTCCAACCAACCGCATCTTTACTTTAAATTCTTTATTCTTCAAGTTCATAAACTTATTATATTTTTCCTCGTCAATAGGATGAATTATTTTATAATTGCATTTAGGACAGACAATAGTCCGAAGAAAAAAACCATTCTTTTCAAGATGGCTCTTTTCCATTTTTTTCTCACAATTTTTACAAAGTATCGGATTATCAAATATATCCATAGTGTGTATACACAGAATGTATACTATTTAAATTTTTCGTCTTGGTTTTAATTCCATACAATTTAAAAACATAATTAATTTTATCCTCTTATGAAAAAAGGCGACATAAAAAAATTCTGGAAAAAATTATGGTATATTCTCTGGGAAGACCAAAGTTTAAAAGGGTGGGTTTTTTCAATCATATTTTTATTTGTTTTTATAAAATTTATTTTTCTACCAGGACTTTCTTTATTAACAGGAACTGCACTTCCAATAGCAATTGTTGAATCATGCAGTATGTATCATAAAGCAGACATCTTTTCAAATTTTGATTCTTGGTGGGAAAGGCATGAAAATAAATACTCTCCTTATATAATTAATAATCTTGATTTTGATGAATTTCCATTAAAAAAAGGTTTTAACAAAGGAGACATTTTATTTATCATTAAAGCAAAACCAGAAAAAATTGAAATAGGAGACATAATAATTTTTGACGCAGGTAAAAAAAATCCGCTTATCCACAGAGTTATAAAAATTGAACAAAAAAATGGCGAATACTTTTTTTCAACAATCGGTGATAATAATTGGGGGCAGTTAGAAAGTGAAAAAATAATCTCAGAAAACCAATTAGTAGGAAAGGCGGTTTTCAAAATAGTCCCTTTTATTGGATGGGGAAAATTGATTTTCTTTGAAGCAACACGTCCGGCATCTGAAAGGGGTTTTTGTGCAGAAAACTAACCACTAAAAAATAAATAAAAACATTTAAAAGTTATCCAGACATCAACAACGCAATTTAAAATGCAATTTTGTCCAAAATGTGGGGCTGTTCTTGTATTAAAAACTAAAAATTATGGTTGTCCTAGATGTAATTATACTACAAAAGAAAAAGTAAAACTTACAAGTTCTGAAAAAACAGAAGGGAGAAAAGACATTGTTGTAATAAAAGAAAAGGACTCTGAAATAAATCCAATTGTCGAGGAAGAATGCCCAAAATGCAAGCACAAAAAAGCATATTTTTGGACAATGCAAACGCGTTCCAGCGACGAGGCAGAAACAAAATTTTTCAAATGTGTTAAATGCGGGTATATTCGGCGAGACTATAAATAATTAGGTTATTTTATCCCCTATTCTTTCTGAATAACCACATTTTCCACATTTAAGGAATATTAAATTATCTTCGACAGAATAGAAAATTCCAGCATCAATAATTTGTGATTTGTCATATCCACATTTGCTACATTTATGATTATAAGTTGCAAGGATACTTTTATCGTTCCCTATCCCTTCCCCTAATTTTTCAGCAGGTTTGATTTTTTCTCTCGATGACAAATTAATTTTTTTCTTAATAATTTTAAACCAGCCACATTTATTGCAAAGCATTAATGTTTCATTCTTACAGATTCTCGGAATTATAATTCCTTTACATTTTGGGCAAAATTCCATAAAAGATAAAAGAAAAAGTTAATTTAAACTTTATGCGCCAGCCGGGATTCGAACCCGGGACACAAGCTTGGGAAGCTTGGATACTGCCACTATACTACT
>CAZEFN010000001.1:0-3307 GCA_964511585.1 Candidatus Woesearchaeota archaeon | reverse complement strand
CTCATTTTTCTTATTATTTAAACCTCCTTTCAATTGTATAAACAGGGATGAACAAAAATCCCCCTTGGGAAATCTTTTCATCTCTATGAAATTATCTGCTAAGCAGACTAAATCGTTATACTCGTTAAAAGTATAACTATGAGATGGATAATTAACATAAGAGAAATCCCCTTTTTCATAATCGTTTCTTTTTGTTGTCATATAAAAATTAATAACAAACTTCTTTAAAAATATTGTTGTCCTCGGGAATTATGGTTTTGTTGCTACTCATTGCAGATGAATTTTGAGAAAAATATTAATATCTTTTTTTATAGACAATTTTCAAATTCTTCTCTGCTTAATTTTATCTGTTTTAATATTTCTAAAATTAGTCCTTTGCCTAATTTTTCATTTCCATGAACAGGAACAACAGTTCTTCTTCCGTCAGAATGTTTAAATCTTATATGACTTCCTTTTCCGTAAATTTTTTCAAAGCCAAATTTTTTCAGTATTTTGCAGAACTCTTTTCCTGAAATTTGTATTAATTTTGACATTCTAAACAAACGCAGGTTTTCCTACTTGGACTTTTTGTATTCCTATAAATTTCAGCGGAACAACTTCTTCTTTGTCTCCTTCTAAACAAACTTCAATCGCCTCTTTAATTCTTCTTAAAACTTCTTCAATGTCTTTTCCTTGAGTATAACACCCTTCAATTTCAGGAACCTTCGCAATATAAATTCCGTCTTCATCCTGCTCAATTAAAACTGTAAAATCTAAAATTTCTTTTTCCATTCATTAATTAAATTAAAGAGGTATTTAAAGATTTCTTTATAAGTATTATTGTCGTCGGGAAAAGAGGTTTCTTTGTCTCTGTAGATTTTTTGCCCCTCACAATTCATATCAAAACAAAAACTTATAAAACAATTAAGTCCATGGGGTTTGCAAAAACCCCCTGCTACCACAATGAAAGATTCTAAAGTTAAGAGAATTGCAATTTGTATTTATGGAAGTAAATCTTCTTGAAAAAAATAGAAATGTTTTTAAAATTGACTATATTATAAATAACATGAATAAAAAAGTTTGTATTAATATTATAATAGAAAAAGAAAAACAAGATTCAAATGTTGTTTTTGTAGCTTCAAGTCCTAACATAAATGTTTTTGCAGAAGGAGAAAATATTGATGAAGTAAGAAGTAAATTTATTGAAGGAGTTAAACATCACTTTGAAACTTTTCCAGAAGAAAGAGAATTACTCATCAAAAAAGAAAAATGCGAAAGACCACTAATTCAAAGAATTTTTCTATAATTAATAAAATTCTTCTTTAGGTATTCCTGTAAGACGGGATATTTTATTGAAAACACCGATTGTTGTCAAGGGCAACACAACTGTTATATGAATTTCTCCATTAGATAAAGAAACATGACTACCTTTTCTACTTTTAATCTCATAACCATTCTTTATCAAAACTTTGATTATGTTCTGACCTTTCACCACTTTTGGGGTTTTCATTTATTTATTGATATTATTTTATTTAAAAATGTTTTTCCAAAATAAAATTATTAAATTAGTTAAAGATTGTTGTCGTCGGAGAATATACTTTTTGTTATTACTTTGAGTTGATGAAATTTAAAAGAAATAGATTAGCTATTTTTTAGAATTGACCTTCTCTCTTTGCATTAACCACTTTTATCAAATTTTTAGAAGTTGTATCCAAGGACTTTCTTGATAAGTTCTTCAATCTCTTTTAGTCTGTCTTTATTTAACTTAATATGCAAACCATAATTTGTAATTTTTTTTAGGATATATCCCTGCTTTATTAATTCTTCAGTAATTTTTTTGACATCTTTTCCGATATGAGAAGGAAATCCTTTTGTAACTGTGTCAAAAGGGGTGTGGACTCCTCCAATAACTTTTTTTCTCCTTAGATGATACAGGATAGTTGCTTTAATCTTTTCATCATCATTAAAATCCATAAAATAAATAATAAAGGCGATATTTAAATATTTCTATTTTTGTAATATAAAAATACAAATAGAAATATTTATAAAGATATAATAATTTAATAATAAAATGACAACCCAAAGTGTATTCATGGAAATTTTTGGAAGCAATCCAGTAATGAAAGTTTTAGATTTTCTTATAACTTTTCAGTTATTTGATTATCCTTTAACAGAGATAGCAAAGAACTCTGGAGTTAGTTATTCTACTCTTCAAATTTTTTGGAATAATCTTAAAAAAAATAATATTGTCCTGAAAACAAGAAGGGTTGGAAAATCTGATTTGTACAAACTTAATACAAATAATCCTGCTGTTAAACAATTATTAAAATTAGACTGGAATTTCATAAAAGGTACAGAACAAGAAGTTTATGCTTGATTTTTCTCTGTGGTTTTATATTTTATTTCAGATTGTCAATTATGAGTATTATTATCCTCGGGAATTAAGGTTTTGTTATTACTTTGAGTTGATGAAACTTTTGCTTTGTTATATAAAGAAGGGGGATGAAAAAGAATATTCAGAGATTTTATAAATAATAATTATTTTAATCAATTATGAAAAGAAAAATTATCAGCATAGAAAGAATTTCATTAAGGAATAAAATAATAAGAAAAATTGGATTGGATACAGACAATTCCTTTTCATGGATGGAACA
This sequence comes from Candidatus Woesearchaeota archaeon, assembly GCA_964511585.1. Taxonomy (GTDB): domain Archaea; phylum Nanobdellota; class Nanobdellia; order Pacearchaeales; family GW2011-AR1; genus ARS1301. Next base: position 674 of record CAZEFN010000001.1, on the reverse strand, counting down.
TGAAAAATTAACTGGAATTACAAACCGGCAATTGTGAAAAAAGGAAACATCCTCCATGCGAATTATATTATTTTTAGTGAACTAATAGGATTATTATCCAGAGAAAATCCAGACAAGGAAATAAATAAAAAGAAGGTAATAACATTTTTAAAAAAGAATAGAATAAAACCCATAAGAAAAAAAGAAGTTGATCAGGGCAAAGTTAATGAAGTTCTTGAAAAATTAAAAAAAGAAAGAGACAAAAATAGCTGGAGTGCAGGAGATAACGATCTTAGGATTATTTCTGTTTATTCAGTAACAGGCATGGATTGTATTTCTACAAATAATCTGAAGGACTTTAGAGGGCCATGCAGGTTTTTGAATATAGATTTAGACCTTCCATCAATTATTGAACCGGGATCAATGCAAGATATAAACAGAATGTGGAGAAATCTTTACGGAAAAAGAAAGTATTAATAATCATCTAATATATTTTCATACTCTGATAAGTCAATTTCCCTCTTGTCTATTTTTTTTCTCAATTCCCTTACCTTTTTTGTTGCACTATCAAGATTCTTTTTGCCTAAGGAAGATATAAAAAGATTAAATTCCAGCAAATCAAATTCAGATTCAATTGCCTCGTTCATAAATTCTTTAAGATTTTTTTCTCTGATATCAAATAGTTTCCTTAAATC